>DASWAK010000415.1:0-1944 GCA_036391175.1 Pseudolabrys sp. | reverse complement strand
GGATTCCCGCAAACGGTCATGTCCGCATTACCCCTGAAAGCAGACATGTGCGGCGCACCAGCTCATGTCTGCTAAGGGCCATAAGCGGACATTGCGGGTTTAATTGATGATCACAGCGATGCAGAGCTAGCCCGCTAATTTATTAAAAACATCAATGACAGACCGGGAGGACTGGCCGACCTCGATGAGGTAGCCAGCCGGATCGCGCATGTAGCATCGCAATTCGGGGCCGTGGATATTGAGAGGCTCGGCGCGCGACACGCGCGCGCCGTTCTTCTCATTGTCACGCCGAACGAAGCGATTTGAAGGTTGTGCGCACATCGGACACGAAGAGCGCAGGCTGTTCCCAGGCCGCAAAGTGCGAGCCTTTGGGATGGCTGCTGTAGTTGATGAGCTTCACATACGCCCTCTCTGACCAGCTCTTCGGCGCTTGATAAATTTCTTCCGCAAACGCACTGACGCCGACCGGAAGCTTAACGCCTCTGACGTCGAAGAAGCCGGCTGGCGGCAAATTATGCGCCGTGTCCCAGTAAAGACGCGCCGAAGAAATCGCGGTGTTCGTCAGCCAATAAAGAGTGATGTTATCGAGCACGTCGTCGCGCGTTAACCCCTCCGGCTCGCCGTCGAAGACACGGGCGATCATTTGGTAGCTGCGAATGTCGTGATCGAGGATCCAGCTCGCGAGACCAACCGGCGAATCGACAATTCCGTAGAGCGTCTGCGGACGAAGCGCCATCTCGTTGGCGTAGCCCAACCCATTCTTGTAGAAGTCTTCGAGCTGATCCCATGCGTGCTTTTCCTCCGGCGAAAGGCCGGCGGGTGGCGGGCCGCCCGCGGAAAGCGCCTTCGAGACATCGGGCGGAACCGTCGCCGCCATGTTGGTGTGAATGCCGAGCAATCCCGGCGGCTGCTGCAAAGCCATCACCTCCGATATGGAATTGCCCCAATCGCCACCCTGCGCCACGTATTTCGTGTAGCCGAGGCGTTGCATGAGCGTCGCCCACGCTTTCGCAATGCTGACGGGGTTCCATCCCGGCGCCGTCGGCTTGCCGGAGAAGCCGTAGCCCGGCAGCGACGGAATCACGAGATGAAAGGCATCCGCCGCGGTCCCGCCATGTGCCGTGGGATCGGTCAGCGGATCGATGATTTTCATCTGCTCAATGATCGAGCCAGGCCAGCCATGCGTGACGATCATCGGCAACGCATTTTCATGCTTCGAGCGAACGTGAATGAAATGAATGTCCAGTCCGTCAATTTCGGTGATGAAGTTAGGCACGGCGTTGATCTTCGCCTCGCACCTGCGCCAATCGTGTTTGGTCGCCCAGTACTGCGCGAGAGCTTGCATCGTCGTCAGTTGCACGCCTTGCGTTGCGTCGGCGACCTGTTCGCGCTCGGGCCACTTCGTTGCTGCGATGCGTTTGCGCAAGTCGTTGAGGTCAGCTTCGGGAGCGTTGAAGTGGAATGGCCGGATTGCACCGTTTCCAGCTGTCACGGCAGCCGCATGCTCGGGAAGCATGCTCAGGGTAGCCGCGGCAGCAACACCAACAGCAGCGCCTTCGACGAAACGGCGGCGATCATGGTCGATGTCTTCCGATTCCATGGCAAAACTACTTCAATATCGCCTTACGCCCCCCGGCCTACATAATTACCGCTAAGGGCGGCGAGCGACAATGAGAGCCCGGTACACGTTTGTGTGTTTCGCGATGCAACTTTTTATGCAGCGCTGGACAGATGTCACATCAGCGTCATGTCCGCTTTGGGTCAAAAGCGGACATGTGCGCCGCAAAAAGCGATGTCCGCTTTGCCCCCGTTAGCGACCGCGAGAGCGGATTTCCGCAAAAAGTCATGTCCGCTTTACCCCCAATAGCGGACATGTGCAGCGCAATGAGCAATGTCTGCTATGGGCCAATAGCGGACATGATGCCGTCGCTGCTGGGAATTGCC
>DASWAK010000414.1:0-6886 GCA_036391175.1 Pseudolabrys sp. | reverse complement strand
CCAAACTGTCATCCGCCTCAACCGTGACACGCTTTATTCTTCCGCAGTATTTGATCTCGACGCCGGGCCGGTGAAAATCACGCTGCCAAACGCAGGCAAGCGCTTCATGTCGATGCAGGTGATCAATGAAGACCATTACATCTTCGAGGTCGATTACGGCGCCGGCAACTACAATTTTTCCAAGGCGGAGGTGGGTACTCGCTACGTGATGATGGCGCTGCGCATCCTGGTCGATCCGGCCGATCCTCAGGATCTCAAACAGGCCCAGGCCTTGCAGGACGCTGTGACGGTCAGGCAGCGCACCCCCGGTCGTTTCGAGATCCCCAACTGGGATCCGGTCAGCCAGAAAAAGATGCGCGATGTACTGCTGATGATGAACGCGTCACTGCCCGATCTGAAGCGAGCGTTCGGCAGCCGGGTGCAGGTTGACCAGGTCCGCCATCTGATCGGTACCGCAGCCGCGTGGGGCGGAAACCCCGACCGGGACGCCATCTATCTCAACGTCACCCCGAAGAAGAACGATGGCGCAACAATCTACAGACTCAGCGTTCCCGCAAAAGTCCCGGTCAATGCCTTCTGGTCGGTCACCGTTTACGACGCAGAAGGCTATTTAAAGAAGAACCAGTACGATGCGTATTCCCTCAATAGCATCACGGCAAAAAGGGGCGCGGATGGCTCAGCCGCTATACAGTTCGGCGGTTGCGATGGGAAGATCTCGAATTGCCTTCCGACAATGAAAGGCTGGAATTACATGGTGCGGCTCTATCGCCCACGCGATGAGATCCTCAACGGCAGATGGAAATTCCCGGAGGCGCAGGCGGTAAATTAAGTTTATAGCATGTGGGGTACTAGTCCGGCCCAGACGCAGGCCCAGTCACAGCAGCGGACCACTTTGAGAGCTGGGGAGATTGGCATGAAAGCCAAGTTCGCATTTTTTGCGCTGACTGTGGCGTTAGCTGCGATCACTGCAGTTCAGGCCCAGCCCGCTCGCCTGACAGATAAGGATATCGTCGAGGCTTACAAATACATGCTCGGCCGCTGGCTCGTGCTCCGGCAGGAGAATCTCGATTTCAAGGAGGGTTTCAAGTGGAACGAGATTATGCACCGCGAGCCGGGCGGCGTTGACTGGGCAAACCCGAACCTCGACGTCGTGTACAGCGAGGCCTGGCTCGCCCTCGATGACAAAAGTTGTACGCTCATCGACCTGCCCGAGATCAAGGGCCGCTACTACACCGTGGAAGTGCTCAACGGTTGGGGCGAGGTTACCGCCAACATCAACGAACGCACCTTTTCCAAGCATCCGTTCGGAAAATTTGCGTTTTGCCTCAAGGACACAAAGCCCGTGCTGCCGAAAGGCACACAGCGCGTCATTTTGCCTAGCAGAAAGTCGCACATTCTGATGCGGATCGAGCTTGGCGCTCATCCCGCCAATGCAATTGCCTTGCAAAAGAAGACAATAATGAAGGCTACCGGCAAGCCAGTCATTGACGAGGCGGTGGTGAAACCGGATTTTCCCAACGACAAGCTTCCTGGCGTTGAAGGCTTCGACAAGACCGAAGCGATTTTGGCGAGTGAGCGCGACATCAATGTCGGCATGATTGCCGTTCAGGAGCAGGCGCGTGCGGTCGCCAAAGCCGCAGCCGATCCCGCCCAGCGCGCGCGCATTGATGAGGTGATTCGCAGGCAGGCAATCCCCTCCTTCGTCGCCGAGATTGCACGGATGGGAAAAATGGTGAACGGATGGATTCGTCCACGTATCATCGGCAATTTCCGGACCGACTATGAGATGAGGTCCATCACCAACTACGCCGGCATCTGGGCCAACAACAGCAAGGAGGCGATTTATTTCACCGCCCAGGGCCTGGACGGAAGTCAGAACTATACCCAGACCTATCCCAAGGACGCGCTCCCCGCATCGAAGGCGCGCAACTTCTGGTCGGTCGTTGCGGTCGACAGCGTCGATTTTCATGTCATTCCGAATTCTCTCAACCGCTATCTGTTTAACAAGCAATCCGCGTTGAAACTCAATGACGACGGCTCGCTCACGCTGGTCTTCGCGCCGAAGCAACCTGACGGCATTCCGGAATCAAACTGGCTGCCCACGCCCAATGGCAAGAAATACAATCTGACCTATCGTTTCTATGGGCCGTCGAAGGACGTTGCAGACGGGGTGTACTATCCGCCGCCGCTGGTGGCGCCAAAGAGACCGGGACTATTTGGAGGAAGGCGGTGAAGAATCGCGCGTTGAAGCGCGCGGCCCGCACCGAGCCGCGCACTCTTTTTTCAATTAGCTCTTCATCGGCGGGTAATCGCGCGAGAACACTGGCTGGGCCAGGAACGCCTTCGGGTCCATGGTCCAGAACTGGCTGACCTTGCTGCAGGTTTTGACGGTCTTGTTAGCCATTTTGCCATCCTGCTTCTCGGCTCTTCGCACATAGACGTCGATGATGGCATTACCGTAGCTGTCGAAACTCAAGGGGCCACGCGGCGTTTGCACCAGCGTGACCGAACGGATCGCTTTGGCGAACCTGTCCGCATCATCGGATTTGCCGCCGGTCTTGGCCAAAGCCGCCTCGATAATCTGGCCGTTGGCATAAAAACACGCGGCATAATGGCCAATGCGCACGTCGTCACCGTAGTTTTTCTTCATCGCGGCAATGAAACGCTTATTGGCTTCGGTCGGAAGGTCGAGCGAATAAGGATTGGTATTGATCAATCCGGTAGCACTTTCGTCGTGCGCTCCGATAATGGTGTCGTCGGCAACCGTTGCGCCGCCAACCAGCGGCTGTTTCATGCCGAGCCCGCGCGCCTGCTTGGTGAATTTAAGCGGGTTCGAACCGGCCAACACTTCGCAGACTACGTCGCATTCCGGGACCTGGGCCACATAGGGAGCGTAGTCGGCGGTATTGAGCGGTGACCAAAGTTTCTTGACCAACTCCCCGCCGCGCTCTTCCAGCACCCGCTGGAAACCGCCAACCTGCTCGTAGCCAAATGCAAAATCGTCGCCCATGCTGGCGGCGCGCTTGAACTTCATCTCGTTGAACACATAGTCGGCGAGTGGATAGAGGCACTGCGCCGAGGTGTAGGAGGTGCGGGTGAGGTAGGCGTTGGCCTTTCGCTGGGTCACGTCCTCGGCGCCGGCGAACGCGAGTGTCGGCATCTTCGCCTGGGCGAGATAATCGACGGTGGCGAGCAACTCGAAGGCAGCAAACGGACCGAGCACGATATCGACCTTGTCGCGCTCCACCACTTCTTGGGCCTTGTTTTTGGCCCCAGCCGGGTTGCCACCGGTATCCGCTATGATTAGGTCGATCTTGCGCCCCGACAGCGTGAAATTCTTGTCCTTGAGGAACGAGGTGATGCCTTCCTCAAAATGGATCCCGCCAGCCGCGAGCGGCCCAGTTTTCACCGTGAGCAGACCGATCTTGAGCGGCGCGCTTTGCGCAATTGACGGCTTCGGAAATGCGGTCGCGCCTGCGGCGGCGGCTGAACCGGCGAGAAATTGGCGACGATTGGTCCTGTAGGTCATGGCGTCCTCCCGAGCTTTGGTTGTTCTGGCGCGGCCAAATATTTGGACGTGATGCAAGTGACGCAAATTCAATCATAAGGCAGCACTAAACCGAACCCCCGCCTTACCCACTCGGCTCATAAGTGAGCGAGATCACATGCGGGCGGCCTCTGCCAGCGCCCCGAACACAGTGAACACCAACGGTTTGCGTTCAAGATTATAGACCTCGGCTTCTCGCGCGGCGCGGTTGACCTTCTCCCAGGTTTCAGCCACGCGTGCCATCTGTGCCTTGCCGTGTTCTACCGCGCCGAGCCGAACCGATAGCCAGCCGTTGACCAGGTCCATGAAGGCTTCCAGCGTCTTTGGGTCACTGCCGCCAATGGCCTCGCCAAGTGCATGTAGCGCGCGCGGGTCGGGATCGGGCAATTGCGTGAACAATTCCAGGACCCTCTGGCGCAGCGCCAAGGCGGGACCGTCGAGCAACCCAATCGCGCGGCCGACGCTGCCTTCGGCGGCTTCCGCCGCTTGCCGGACTTCGGGTTCGTCCGCGCCCCGTCCGGTCGCCTCTGCCAGCGCGCGTGCGACATCTTCGGTCTCGAGCGGCCGCAGCAGTAGGCGGCGGCAGCGGGAGCGGATCGTTGGGAGTTCACGCCCGGGCGCATGGCTTGTGAGTAGAAGCAGCGAGCGCCGAGGCGGCTCCTCCAGCACCTTCAACAGCGCATTTGCCCCCTCGCGCTGCAAGTCGTCGACGGCATCAACGATAGCGATACGCCAACCGCCCTCACCCGCGGTCGAGCCGAAAAACGAAACCGTCCGCCGCACGTCATCGACTCGGATTACGGTATAAAGCTTGCCGGTCTGCTCGCTGATGCTCCGCTCTAAAATCAAAAGATCGCCTTGAGCCTGCGCGGCGATCCGCCGTGCAACCGGATGCCCGGGGTCGACCGCGAGTGATGTCGCCTTCTGCACCTCAGGTGCCCACGGATTCGGATGCACCAGCACGTAACGCGCTAAACGCAAAGCGAGCGTGGCTTTGCCGATACCCGGCGGCCCACCGATGAGCCAAGCATGAGGAATACGGCCGCCTTTATAGGCATCGAGCAGTGTGCGCTCGGCGTCGCCATGCCCAAAGAAGGCCATCGTCTCGCGCGGCAGCTTCACTTCCCGCTCATCGCTGTCATTGCGGCTCACGGCGCGCTCGTCTCCGTCATTTCTTCCGCCCGCTCAGGACGCAATCGCTCCTGCACGATCGACCAGATATGGTCGGCCACGACCTCGCGCGGTGCTCGGCCGTCGACCACAATGCAGCGCTTTGGCTCGTCAGTGGCGAGAGCTCGATAGGCTTGACGAAGTTTTTCGTGAAACTCGTTTGACTCAGCCTCAAAGCGGTCAGCTATGCTTTTACCGCGCCGGCTCTTCGCACGTGCCAGCCCAACTTTCACGGGAACATCCAATATGAAAGTGAGTTCGGGAACCGCAGATCCAACGGTCACCCGCTCCAGGCTGCGGATCAGGCGCTGGTCAACATTGCCGAGCGCGCCCTGATACACGCGCGTTGAATCGATAAAACGGTCGCAGATCACCCAATGCCCGGAGTTGAGCCCTGGCAGGATGGTATTGCGCACGTGATCGTCGCGAGCTGCTGCGAACAGGATCGCCTCGGTTTCTGCGCCGAGCGGCTTAGCGATGCCCGAAAGCAGAATATGACGGATGATTTCGGCACCTGTCGAGCCACCCGGTTCCCGCGTCAGCACAACTTTAAGACCGAGCGACTTCAGGCGCTGCGCCAGTGTCGCTGCGTGAGTTGATTTACCGCTGCCTTCGCCACCTTCGAAGGTAATGAAATGTCCACGCAAGCGAGCAAGCCTTTTCTCGGTCATCGCCGACGGGCGGCGACCTCAATCATCATAGCCGCTCGGCTCCGGCACGGAACAGCGCGATTATCATCTCAGTCATAGCATCGAAAGCGCGCTGCGACATGTTACCTTTTCCGATGTTTTCGGCAGCTTTCAGTGGCATCGTCAGAATCAGATTGTCGTTGCGCCAGACTTTGAGGTTGCCGATTCGAGTGCCCTCTGTCACCGGCGCCGGCACCGGTCCGCGGTAGACGATGCGCGCGATGAGCCTGTCCGCGCCCGACTTTGGCAGCATGATCCGCACCACTCCATCGGCCACCAAGGTTACTCGACCGCTGGCGCCGCCAAACACCTTGGCAGTACCGATGGTTTGACCCTCAGCGAACAACACGCGCTGCTCGAAATTCCTGAACCCCCACTCCAGCAGCTTCTTCGCTTCGTCCGCACGTTCCTTGGCAGTGCTCACTCCGTTGACCACCACAATTAGCCGTTGCCCGTTTTGGACAGCCGAGCCGACCAGGCCGTAGCCGGCCTCCTTCGTGAATCCAGTCTTCAGTCCATCGGCGCCCGCCATCGCGCCCAGGAGGGGATTCCGGTTTTGTTGGCGAATTTTGTTCCAGGTGAAGTCCGGCTGGCCGAACAACTGATAAAAGTCCGGATAAGTGCGAATGATGTGACGTGCCAGCATCCCTAATTCGCGTGTC
Organism: Pseudolabrys sp.; assembly: GCA_036391175.1. Classification (GTDB taxonomy): domain Bacteria; phylum Pseudomonadota; class Alphaproteobacteria; order Rhizobiales; family Xanthobacteraceae; genus Pseudolabrys. The sequence goes on along the minus strand of DASWAK010000414.1, from coordinate 818 downwards.
GTCACCTGCTCGCCTGGGTCCGGCAGTCCGTTCGAATTTGTGAATACGGATTTTTCCAACCCGATCTCGCGCGCGCGGGCGGTCAATTTTTCGCCAAAAGCGGCTTCGTTGCCGGCAAGTCCCTCCGCCAGGACGATACAGGCATCATTGGCCGACTGAATGATCATGCCATGGAGCAAGTCGTCGACTGGGATCTTGCTGTAGATCGCCGCGAACATGGTGGATCCATGCGAGGGTGCACCGCCTTTGCGCCAGGCATTTTCACTGACCATGAATTCATCGGTGAGTTTGAGGCGGCCTTCCTTCAGCTCATGGAATACGTATTCCGCCGTCATCAGCTTGGCGAGACTGGCGGGGAAGATCATCCGATCAGCATCGCGTTGGAAAAGCACTGCACCGTTTTCACCGTCGATCAAAATGGCGTGCGGTGCGCTGATATTCGGTTCGTCTTTTTTCGGTGCGTCCTCCTTTTTCGCAGCCGCGGGGGCCGGCTTATGTGCGGGCGGCGGTGCGGCAATTGCAGCCGCGCAAAGGCCGGCGACAAAGGTTGCTGCCGCCAACCAGCGTCCGAACGCGAAATTCCGCACAGGCATCATCGAGATTGTTCACCGATAGCGCGTCAAAAAGATTGGGGCACAGCCGCGTGAACCCGTGGCGGTAAAATGCGGCTCAGTAAAGGCCGCGCCCGCTGAAGGCAGGATCATAGCGTGTTGGCATATAGGCTGGAACCGGTGACGCAAAGGGTTCGGCCTCGTCAGCAGGCTCCGGCGCGACCGGCCTTGCGTTACGTGGGCGGGTAGCGGCTGCAAGCTCAGTGG
>DASWAK010000413.1:0-5020 GCA_036391175.1 Pseudolabrys sp. | reverse complement strand
TGCTTCGACAATGCACTCGAATTCCTCACGCAAGGCGGCTACTCGCTTGCCCACGCGATGATGATGATGATTCCAGAAGCCTGGGCAGGCAATCCGCTGATGGATGAGGATCGGCGCGCCTTTTACGAATACAACGCCGCGCTAATGGAGCCGTGGGACGGGCCGGCGGCGATCGCCTTCACCAACGGCCGGCAGATCGGCGCTACGCTTGATCGCAACGGTCTGCGCCCCGCGCGCTATTTGCTTACGCGAGACGACCGCATCGTCATGGCGTCGGAAATGGGCGTGCTGCCAATCCCGGAAAAAGAAATCATCAAGAAGTGGCGCTTGCAGCCTGGCAAGATGCTGCTCGTCGACCTCGACCAGGGCCGCCTTATTCCCGATGAGGAATTGAAGGCGACGCTGGCGAAGAGTCACCCCTACAAGGAATGGCTCGGCCGCACACAGATTGTGCTTGAGGAGTTACCCGGCACCGCAAACGAGGCGCCGATCTCGAACCTGTCGCTGCTCGATCGCCAGCAGGCCTTCGGCTACACTCAGGAAGACCTGAAATTCCTGATGACCCCGATGGCGACCACTGGCGAGGAAGCAGTGGGGTCCATGGGTAATGACACGCCGATTTCGGCGCTGTCGGACAAGCCGAAGCCGTTGTTCACGTATTTCAAGCAGAACTTCGCGCAGGTCACCAACCCGCCGATCGATCCGATCCGCGAGGAGCTGGTGATGAGCCTCGTCTCCATCATCGGCCCGCGCCCGAACCTGCTTGACCATGAGGGCATGTCAAATACTAAGCGCCTCGAGGTGCGCCAGCCGATCCTAACTAATGAGGATTTCGAGAAAATTCGCTCGATCTCGGATATGAGTGGCGATCATTTCAAGTCGCGTACCTTCGACATCACATTCCCGGCCGAGCATGGCGCCGACGGCATGGGCTGGGCACTCGATGAACTATGCGAGCGCGCCGAAGAAGAAGTGCGCAACGGCTGCAACATCATCATCCTGTCGGATCGCAAGGCCAGTGCCGACCGTGTCCCAATTCCGGCGTTGCTCGCCTGTGCCGCCGTACATCATCACCTGATCCGAAATGGGTTGCGCACTTCGGTCGGCATGGTGCTGGAGACAGGCGAGCCGCGCGAGGTGCATCATTTCGCATGTCTCGCCGGCTATGGCGCGGAAGCGATCAACCCCTATCTCGCTTTCGAGACGCTGATCGCCATGAAGGACGATCTGCCGCAAAAGCTCGAAGAAAAAGAAATTATCAAGCGCTACATAAAGTCGATCGATAAAGGCCTGCTCAAGGTGATGTCCAAGATGGGCATCTCCACCTATCAGTCCTATTGCGGCGCGCAGATTTTCGATGCCGTCGGCCTGCGGCAGGATTTCGTCGATAAGTATTTCACCGGCACGCACACCCGCATAGAGGGCGTCGGTTTAGCCGAGATCGCGGAAGAGGCGGTGCGCCGTCACCGTGACGCGTTCAGCGATTCTCCGATCTACCGCTCAATGCTCGATGTCGGCGGCGACTATGCGGTGCGCGTGCGTGGCGAAGACCACGTCTGGACCGCGGAGACGGTATCGCGATTGCAGCACGCTGTACGCGGAAATTCGCAGGATCACTATCGCGCCTTCGCGCAGATCGTAAACGACCAGACCGAGCGGCTGCTGACCATTCGCGGCATGTTCCGGTTGAAGAAAGCGGACGAGGACGGCCGCAAGCCCGTATCGATCGAGGAGGTCGAACCGGCCAAGAATATCGTGCGGCGGTTCTCCACCGGCGCCATGTCGTTCGGCTCGATCTCGCGCGAGGCCCACACGACACTCGCCATCGCCATGAATCGTATCGGCGGCAAGTCGAACACCGGCGAAGGCGGTGAGGAAACCGACCGCTTTAAGCCATTGCCGAATGGTGACTCCATGCGCTCGGCCATCAAGCAGGTTGCGTCGGGCCGTTTCGGCGTCACCACCGAGTATCTCGTTAACTCGGACATGATGCAGATCAAGATGGCGCAGGGCGCAAAGCCTGGCGAAGGCGGCCAGTTGCCCGGACACAAGGTCGATAAAATTATCGCAAAGGTACGCCATTCGATGCCAGGCGTCGGCCTGATCTCGCCACCGCCACACCATGACATCTATTCGATCGAGGACCTGGCGCAGTTGATCTTTGACCTCAAGAACGTCAATCCGGTCGGCGACGTGTCTGTGAAACTCGTCTCGGAGGTTGGTGTCGGCACCGTCGCCGCCGGCGTCTCGAAGGCGCGCGCCGATCACGTCACCATTGCCGGATTCGAGGGCGGCACCGGGGCAAGCCCGCTCACCTCAATCAAGCATGCCGGTAGCCCATGGGAAATCGGCTTGGCCGAAACCCATCAGACGCTGGTAATCAATCGCCTGCGTGGACGCATTTCGGTACAGGTCGACGGGGGCATCCGCACCGGCCGCGACGTGGTCATCGGCGCGATGCTGGGTGCCGACGAATTCGGCTTCTCGACCGCTCCGCTGATCGCCGCCGGCTGTGTCATGATGCGCAAGTGCCACCTCAATACCTGCCCCGTCGGCGTTGCTACGCAGGACCCGGTACTGCGCAAGCGCTTCAAGGGCCAGCCCGAGCACGTCATCAACTATTTCTTCTTCGTCGCCGAAGAAGTCCGCGAGCTAATGGCCGCGCTTGGTTTCCGTACCTTCGACGAGATGGTCGGGCAGATGCAGATGCTCGATCGACGCAAGCTGGTGGAGCATTGGAAGGCCAAGGGCCTCGACTTCTCCAAGCTTTTTACCAAACCGCCTGCGGACAAAGGTACTGCCATCTACAAATGCGAGCCGCAGGACCACAAGATCAAGGATATCCTTGACCGCAAGCTGATCGCAGAATCGCAGGCCGCGCTCGACCGCGGCGCGCCGGTGCGTCTGCAAGCCGTCATCCACAATACCGACCGCGCCTGCGGTGGCATGCTCTCGGGCGAGGTGGCCAAGCGCTACGGGCATGAGGGGTTGCCGGATGACACAATCCATGTGCGCTTCACCGGCACTGCCGGGCAAAGCTTTGGCGCCTGGCTGGCGCGCGGCATCACTTTCGAGCTCGACGGTGACGCCAACGACTATGTCGGCAAAGGCCTGTCGGGCGGCCGTCTAATCATCCGACCACCGGTGGATTCCGGCATCTTGCCAGAGGAATCGATCATCGTAGGAAACACAGTGCTATACGGCGCAATTGAGGGCGAATGCTATTTTCACGGTGTCGCCGGCGAGCGCTTCGCTGTGCGCAACTCCGGCGCTATCGCGGTGATCGAAGGCGCTGGCGACCATTGCTGCGAGTACATGACCGGCGGCGTGGTGGTGGTGCTCGGATACACTGGGCGCAATTTCGCCGCCGGCATGTCGGGCGGCATCGCGTATGTGCTTGACGAGGACGGCACCTTCAAGACCCGTTGCAACATGGCGATGGTCGAACTCGAGCCGGTGCCGCAGGAAGAAGAGATCGCCGAGAAGGAATTCGGCCACTACAACGATCTGGAATCGCACGGCCGCGTCGACGTAATGGCGGACATGTCCAGCAAGGACGCCGAGCGGCTGCGCACGCTGATCGCCAACCACGCGCGCCACACCAATTCCAAGCGCGCGGCCGAAATCCTCGGCCGTTGGGAGCACTATCGCCCGCTGTTCAAGAAAGTGATGCCAGTCGAATACCGCCGCGCCCTTGCTGAGATGGCAAAGGAGAAGGCCGCCACGATGCAGGCCGCGGAGTAGGTATGGGTAAGGTCACCGGGTTTCTGGAAATCGAGCGCGAGGATCGCGACTATCAAACGGTCGCGGATCGCGTGAAGCATTGGCACGAATTCGTGCTGCCGCTCCCGGAAAAGGAAATCCGGGAGCAGGCGGCGCGTTGCATGGACTGTGGCGTACCCTATTGCCATGGTACAAGCCGCGTCACCGGCGCACCCACCGGGTGTCCGGTCAACAACCAAATTCCAGACTGGAACGATCTGGTCTATCGCGGAAATTGGGACGAAGCCGCGCGCAATCTGCATTCGACCAATAATTTTCCGGAATTTACGGGACGCGTCTGTCCGGCGCCGTGCGAGGCCTCTTGCACGCTCAATATCGACGAGAACCCGGTCACCATCAAAACGATCGAATGCGAAATTGCGGACCGTGCGATTGCGCAGGGCCTAAAGCCGGATAAGCCACCGCGCAACACCGGCAAGAAGGTGGCGGTCGTCGGCTCCGGACCGGCGGGTCTCGCTTGCGCGCAACAGCTCGCCCGCACCGGGCACGAGGTGCATGTCTTTGAACGGTGGGCCAAGGCCGGTGGACTGCTGCGTTACGGCATTCCCGACTTCAAAATGGAAAAGATTCATGTCGATCGCCGCGTCGAGCAGATGCAGGGCGAAGGCGTCGTTTTCCATTACAACGCCCATGTCGGCGTCAATGTCCCGGCCGATAAGTTGGTCAAAGATCACGACGCAGTAGTGCTCACGGGCGGGAGCGAGAAGCCGCGCGACCTGCCCATCCCCGGCCGGGAGCTTAAAGGCATCTACTTCGCAATGGACTTTCTGCCTCAGCAGAACAGGCGTGTGAGCAATGAGCCGCAGGGCGATGTCGAGCCAATCATCGCCAAAGGCAAGAAGGTCGTCGTTATTGGCGGTGGCGATACCGGATCCGATTGCATCGGTACTTCGATCCGCCAGGGGGCGGCGGCCGTGACCAATTTCGAGATCATGCCCGAGCCGCCCGAGCACGAGAACAAGATGCTCACGTGGCCGGACTGGCCTCTCAAGCTGCGCATCTCTTCAAGCCACGAGGAGGGCGTCACGCGCGAATTCGCAGTGCTAACGCAAAAATTTACCGGCGAGAGTGGCCAGGTGAAAAGGCTTCATTGCACGCACATAGATGCGACGTTCAAACCTGTACCCGGCACGGAATTTGAGATCGAGGCTGATCTAGTTTTGCTCGCTATGGGCTTTGTGCATCCCGTGCATGAAGGGATGCTTAAGGCTCTGGACGTAGCGCTCGACCAGCGCGG
>DASWAK010000412.1:0-1922 GCA_036391175.1 Pseudolabrys sp. | reverse complement strand
GATGCGAACCGTTATCGCAAATATGCGCCGGAATTGGTCGCGCTTTCGCCGGATGTGATCATGGCCGTTGGCGGCACAGCCGTGGGCGCACTGCAACAAGCGAGCCGCACCGTGCCGATCGTGTTCGTGGCAGTGACTGATCCAATCAGCCGCGGCTTGGTCGCGAGTTTGGCACGCCCGAGCGGCAATACCACCGGATTTATCGAATTCGAATACAACATGTGTGCGAAATGGCCGGAGCTGCTCAAGCAGATTGCGCCGAGCGTAACGCGAGCAGCTGTCATTCGGGATCCCATCGAATTCTCCGGGATCGGTCAGTTGGCCGCCATCCAGAGCGTGGCGCCGTCATTCGGAGTAGAGATAAGCGCGGTCGACGCGCGCGATACCAAGGAGATCGAGCGTGCTATAACTGAATCCTCACGGCTCGAATGGCGGCCTGATCGTGACGTTGAGTGGGTCGTCGATTGGCCATCGCAAATTGATCATCACGCTCGCGGCGCGGCACAAGCTGCCCGCGGTGTATGCCGCCCGATATTTCGCCACCGACGGCGGGCTAATCTCCTATGGGGCAGCTTTAACCGACCAGTACCGCCGCGCCGCCGACTACGTCGATCGCATCCTCAAGGGCGAGAAGGCCGGTGACCTTCCGGTGCAAGCGCCGACCAAGTACGAGCTGGCGATCAATATCAAGACAGCCAAAACACTGGGCATCACCGTGCCGCCATCACTTCTAGCGCGCGCGGACGAGGTGATCGAATAAAGTTGGCGGATGTCCGCTATTGGCCCAAAGCGGACATTCACCAGATCCCCCCTTCAAGGGCGGAAGTTGACCCGGTACGATAACCTGTGAGCCATCGGGTCGGGGAATGCGGCGACGCGATTTCATCAAAGCAGTTGCTGGTTCGGCGGTAGCTTGGCCTATCGCAGCACGTGCGCAGCAAGGCGCGGTGCCGACGATTGGCTTCCTTCATTTCGGATCAGCTGGCCCGTTTGCATATCAAACCGCTGCTTTTCACCAAGGCCTGAAAGAAAATGACTACGTCGAGGGACAAAATGTGGCGGTCGAATACCGCTGGGCGGAGGGTCGCTATGACCGGCTACCCCAGTTGGCTGCAGACCTCGTAGGCCGCGGGGTTAACGTAATCACCGCTATTGGACCTCCGTGTGCAAGCGCAGCTAAGAAGGCCACCTCGACAATCCCAATCGTCTTTACGACGGGCACCGATCCAGTCCGCGACGAGCTGGTCACCAGTCTCGCTCGGCCGAGTGGCAATCTCACGGGCATCAGTATCCTTGCCGTTCAGCTAGTACCCAAGCGGCTGGAATTGCTCTCCGAGTTGATCCCGCAGGCTCGGATGTTTGCCCTGCTCGTAAATCCGAGCAATGGGTACACCGAACCCATGACACGAGACGTCGAAGAAGCGGCACGCGCTAAGGGGCTGCAACTCACTATCCTGAAGGCCAGCACTGAAAGTGAGATTGAGACCGCATTCGCAAATCTTGGCAACCCGCGCACGGATGCACTCGTCATCGGTGACGATCCATTCTTTGTTGCTCGGCTGGCGCAGTTAGTGGCGCTGGCATCGCGCTACGCCATTCCCACAACGTATCAATTTCGTGAGTTTGCTGTCGCAGGCGGCTTGATTAGCTATGGACCAAGTCTAGCGGCTGCTATTCGCGAAGCCGGCGTTTATACCGGAAAGATACTCAAGGGCACCAAGCCGGCCGATCTACCGGTCGTTCAGCCGACCAAGTACGAGTTGGTGATCAATCTCAAAACCGCCAAAGCGCTCGGGCTCGACGTGCCGTTGATTTTACAACAGCGTGCCGACGAGGTGATCGAATAGCGCCGCCGATGTCCGCTATTGGCCCAAAGCAGACATGAGCTTGTGCGCTGCACATGTCCGCTATCGGGGGTAAAG
>DASWAK010000411.1:0-2336 GCA_036391175.1 Pseudolabrys sp. | reverse complement strand
TGAGGTGGCCTGGTTGCAGACCATGTACCGAGCGGCTGCGTCTTCGGACGAGGATTCCATCAAGGCAACAGCAAGCAAATGCTCGCGGTCACGTTCGCCCGACTAATGTCCGTTCTCGAGTAGCGGAGCGCGCATCGCGCTGCTGCGTGGTGCCACGCGGGAAACGCGCTCTGCATACTCCCAAGCCCCACTGGCCCTCACTTCGCCGCCGCGGTGATATGAGGCCATTCTTCCATCTGCACGCGGGCGATGAGCTTGTAGCTCCCGGCCTCGGGGCGGAAGAGCGAGGCCTCGCCTTCTTTAACGTCAAACCAATCCTTGCCGAGAGCATCGACGATGTTCGGCTTGTGCGTAATAAGAATCGTGTTGGTGCCAGACGTCGGTGCGGTGCCGAGCAGCTTGTGAAAAGCGTCGATGCGGCGGTTATTCTCGTTCGGCGACACCACGAGACCGCCCTCGGTAATATCTGCGGTCTTCTCGATATTCTTGAAGCCCGCGATGACCGCGGTCTCGTATGCTCGGTTGTACTTGCTGGTATAGACCTTGCCGACCGGAACCCCGGCCTGACGGATGGCGTCGCCGAAAGCCTTTGCCAAGGCCTTGCCCTTGTCGTTGAGATTTCGCTGGGCCGCGATGTTGTCGAAGTTGAGCGGATCAGTGTCCGCCTGATCCGGGAAGGTCGCGCCGTGACGGACCACGATGACAATTCCTCCGGCACGCAGCGCCTGCATGACATTATTGTTGTCCGTGGCCGCACGACTTTGCACCGCGAAGCCGAGCACTCCAAGCAGGCCAAGGGATGCCGCAAGTGCGGCAACGGTTCGTCTTGACAGAATAGGCATTGTACAACTCCTCCAAAGTGATAACTGGGAGATGCCGGACGTATCCGGCGCATCGTGGCGTTTCGCCGGCTCGTCGCCGTTGCCGCGTCTCGTGAGCAAGACCGCAAGTGGGTCGCTTTTATTCCCCGAAAGCGTTTCGGCAACGATGTGGCCGGTTGCGAGCTCCTGCTTGGGACCTGCCATTGCAATCACAGGGGCCATGGACTCGAGTACATCGTCGCGAAGCACGAAATGGTGAAAGAGAGCTGCGGCTGCATGGCCCACGGCCAAGCCCGCGAGCGCCCATGCACCGAGTTCATGCGAAAAATGAAACGCGGCCTGCAGCGTCAAGTCGCGGGACATGAGTGGCGGAAGCTGCCACAAGTACAGAGCGAATTGACGCCCACCAAAGAGCGTGGCGAGCAAGCCCGTCGCCGGCTGGCCGATAAGCAGCGCGTAAAGCCCGTATTCACTCAATTTGACCGTAGCGCGATGCAGCATGGTCATCCGTGTGGGGAAGGGCGGCAGGCTCGCGTTGGTCAACCGCCAAGCCAGGCGAAGCGCCGTGACGACCCAAATAGTCACTCCAGACGACCGGTGAATCTGCAGCAGAACCGGTGTGAAGTCGCTCTGCAGTGTCTCCGCGAGCGCGTGCAACCACGCGCTGGCGAACAAGACCAGCACGAGAAGAACAGTCCCCCAGTGCAGGCCTATCGTGAGCCCGTCGAAAGGTGGCCGCCGCGCGTTGATCGGCGCCTCATGGGTCCGGGTGCCGTAGTGCAACGGCGCAAGGTCCATCTCACGCGCACTCGATTGGTTGAGCAAAGAATCCGTCTGCATGCTGCCGCTCCACTATTTCCGTACCTGACGGGAGCAAGACAGTGCGGGGCGCGGCTTTATTCCCCTCAGTCATCACCGGCGCAGCCGGAGCATTCACGCGACGGTAAAGAAATCAATGTCCGCTTTTGAAGGATAAGCGAACATCACAAAGATGGTGCTGTGCCCGAGGCATATTTGCCCGCATGTACCGGAAGAAGTAACCGTTACGACTTCTTTTTCACCGAAAGCGTCAGTTCGAACGTCGCCACCGGCTCGTCGCCGAGCTTCGCCAGCACGCTCGCAGTCACGTGCACCGTCGCCTCGTGGCGCTCATCGCTCTCGAGCGCGCGTTTCACGAGATCCTGGATCAACGGTCCGTCGTTGTTGGTGAACACGACGTCGCCTTCCGCGCGCTTGAGAAAGCTGCCCCGGATGTCCTTGAAGATAAAGTTCACGCATGCGTTGCGCCGCGCGACGAGGTTGAACGCGATCAGGCCCGCGGCCACGTCCGCGCCCATGCAGAGCGTGCCGAGGTACATGGCGTGGATGTCGCGGCGGCGTGTGATCCAGTTCAGCGGGATGCGGACGACGCAGCGGTTTTCGTTCAGCTCGACGATCTTCGGCCGCACGAGCCAGAGCAGGAAGACGTTCTGGAGAGACCAGAGGCGGAACATGGTGGTCGGTTTCATGACTTCA
>DASWAK010000410.1:0-1657 GCA_036391175.1 Pseudolabrys sp. | reverse complement strand
ACAAGGCCAAGGTGTCGATGGATTACATCAAGTCGCTCAAGGACAGGCCGAATGGCAAGCTGATCCTGGTCTCTGCCATCACGCCGACGCCCGCGGGAGAGGGCAAGACCACCACCACGGTCGGCCTCACCGACGCGCTCAACAAGATCGGCAAGAAGGCGATGCTGTGTCTGCGCGAGCCTTCGCTCGGCCCGTGCTTCGGCATCAAGGGCGGTGCCGCTGGCGGCGGTTACGCCCAGGTGGTGCCGATGGAGGACATCAATCTCCACTTTACCGGCGACTTCCATGCCATCGGTGCCGCCAACAACCTGCTTTGCGCGCTGATCGACAACCACATCTATTGGGGCAATTCGCTCGGCATCGACGGCCGCCGCATCACCTGGCGCCGCGCGGTTGACATGAACGACCGGTCACTGCGCTCGATCGTTTCTTCGCTCGGCGGTGTCGCTAACGGCTTCCCGCGCGAGGACGGCTTCGACATCACCGTCGCTTCCGAGGTGATGGCGGTATTCTGCCTCGCCAAGAATCTGGATGACCTCAAGCAGCGGCTTTCCAAAATCATCATCGGCTACACCCGAGACCGCAAACCGGTACGCGCGGGCGAATTGAAGGCCCATGGGTCGATGACCGCGCTGCTCAAGGACGCGTTGTCACCCAATCTGGTGCAGACGCTGGAAGGCACGCCCGCCTTTATCCACGGCGGCCCCTTCGCCAATATTGCGCACGGCTGCAACTCGGTGCTCGCTACCACCACCGCGCTAAAGCTTGCCGACTATGTGGTGACCGAAGCCGGCTTCGGCGCCGATCTCGGGGGCGAGAAGTTTATCGACATCAAGTGCCGCAAGACTGGGCTGGCTCCCGATGCGGTGGTGCTGGTCGCCACAATCCGCGCGCTCAAGATGCATGGCGGTGTCAAGAAGGAAGACCTCAAAAAAGAAGATACCAAGGCGCTCGCGGCCGGTATGGCCAATCTCCAGCGCCATGTGGAGAACATGCAGAATTTCGGCCTAGTGCCGGTAGTCTCGATCAACCGCTTCTCCGCCGACACCGACGCTGAGATCGCGCTAGTAAAAGACGTTTGCAAGAAGTTCGGCGTGGAAGCCCTGATGGCCGACCATTGGGCCATGGGTGGAGACGGCGCCGCCGATGTCGCCCGCGCCGTGGTCAAGGTGGCGGACAGCGGCAAGAGTAAGCTCAAGCTGCTTTACCCGGACGAGATGCCGCTGGTAGAGAAAATCCGCACGATTTGCCAGAAGATCTATCGCGCCAAAGATATCGACGTGCATAAGCCGGTGCGCGATCAGCTCGCACAGTTCGAGCAGATGGGTTATGGCAAATTGCCGGTTTGCATCGCCAAGACCCAGTACAGCTTCACCACCAATGCCGACCTCAAGGGTGCGCCGAGCGATCACATCGTGACTGTGCGCGAGGTGCGGCTTTCTGCCGGCGCCGAGTTCGTGGTGGCAATCTGCGGAGAAATCATGACCATGCCCGGCCTGCCCAAGGTGCCGGCGGCTGATGCGATCGACGTCAATGCGCAGGGGCAGATTGTCGGACTGTTTTAATAGAAGATACCTATCAACCCATCGACCACGGGGTTGTCTCGACAGTGGAACAGCTTCAAATCGTGCCCCGAGGTTAGGCAATGAATACCCAG
>DASWAK010000409.1:0-8607 GCA_036391175.1 Pseudolabrys sp. | reverse complement strand
GGCCGCGGTACTGCACCATGTGACGGCCATTCGACAGCTCGATCTTCTGCGCGTCGATCTCCTCAAGGCGTGTAATGAGCGACAACGGAACCGCCTTAGGTTGCGTCGATCCGGCACGGAACACCAGCAACGATGTGCCTGCTTCATCGACAACTGCATGGCCGCTATTCGTAGCCTCTGCCGAAGCCAATTGAGAAGTGACGGTGCTCCCGAATGACTGCGCGATTCCGTTCGGATCAATGATCATAATGACGGAACCATCCCCCAGAATTGTGTTGCCGGAGAACATGGCGATGTGGCGCAGCTTGCTCGACATCGGCTTCACTACGATTTCTTCCGTGTGAAACACGCCGTCAACAACCATACCGAAAGTCTGGCTGCCGACTTGAGTAACGACGATAAAGCCGCCGTTGATATCACTCGCGTCCTTGTCGAGACCGAGCAGCTGGCTCAGACCCACAAGCGGCAAGAGCTTGTCGCGCAGCCGTAAAACCCTTGCGTCCTTGATGCGCTCGATGCGGTGTTCGCTGCCCCTGCGTGCGCGCACCAGCTCGACGACCGATAGCTGCGGGATGGCGAAACGGTGGCCGCCCGCCTCGACAATCAATGCCGCGACGATTGCAAGCGTGAGGGGAATTTTGATGGTAAAGCTCAACCCCGCGCCGGCTACCGACTTCACGTCGATGGTGCCGCCAATCTGATCGATATTGTTGCGTACGACGTCCATGCCGACACCGCGGCCGGATACGTTGGTGATCTTCGTAGCGGTGGAAAAGCCGGGAGCGAAAATCAGCTTGTGAATTTGAGCTTCCGTCAGCTTCTCTACATCGGTCTCGGAGACGAGACCATGCGCGATGGCTTTAGCCTTGATGCGGGCAGTATCAAGTCCACGGCCATCATCGGCGATCTGAATGATGATGTAGCCGCCCTCATGATAGGCTGAAAGTCGGATCTGTCCGTGTTCCGGTTTGCCGGCAGCACGCCGCTGTTCGGGGGATTCGAGACCATGGTCCGCCGAATTGCGTACCATATGGGTGAGCGGATCTTTGATGAGATCGAGCACCTGACGGTCTAGCTCCGTCTCGGCGCCTTGCATTTCAAGCTCAATTTTCTTGCCGAGCTCAGTAGAAAGATCGCGCACAATGCGCGGAAGCTTCTGCCATGCATTGCCGATTGGCTGCATGCGCGTCTTCATCACGCCTTCCTGCAGCTCGGCGGTCACATTGGATAGCCGTTGCAGCGGCGCCTTGAATTCGGACTCCTCATGGCGGCGCACGATCTCGAGCAGCTGATTGCGAGTGAGCACCAACTCAGACACCATTGTCATCAATTGCTCGAGCGTATCGACAGTCACACGGATCGATTGATTGGCGCCTTTAGCAGCCTCGTCATCCTTCGCAACCGCATCGGTAAGCGCCGACGCGGATTTGGCGTCCTTTGCGGGCGGCATATCGATCGCAGTCTCGCGAAACGCACGTTCAAGATCGTCGAGCGTATCCTCATCCGGCCGCAACGGGCATTCCAGCACCTGCGAGACAATCGTTCCGACCGTTTGGGATCCGGTACGGCCACGGGCCGATCCGACCCGCGCAACCATTTGTTCAAGACTGTCGATCAGATCGGTATCGCTGCCCTCCGGCTCGCGCTGCTCACGCTCGAGACATTCCAGAATTGTCTTGATGCGATCAATGGTAGCGAGAATGAGCGTGACAGCGTCACTCGATGCCGGTGCGCCGTCGCGAAACTTGCCCATCAATGTCTCGGCAGCGTGGGCAAGCGCCTCCAGACGCGGCAAGCCAAGAAAGCCGCAAGTGCCTTTGATCGTGTGAACGAGGCGGAAGATATTATCGAGGATCTTGGCGTTGTTCGGATCCTGCTCGAAACGCACGAGTTCGACGTCGACCACGTCGAGACTTTCGTTGGTCTCGGTAACAAATTCCCGCAACAGGTCGTCCATAAAAAACGCCTTCGTCGACGGGCTTTGGCCCGTCCGCCGCTTTCCGTCGGAAGCACGGCGAGTGTGTCGATGAAGCGTTTAATTTTGGTTGCGCGACGGCGTTAGGGCCCACACCGTTAACCGATTATTAACCATGATTTTCAATATAACGACTTGATCCTATTCGATTATTCGGTGCCGGTAATCAGCTCCGACTAACGGCCAACTGACGCCCCGTAGGGGGAGGCCCAAACGCCGGCGCCCAAAGAGCACGAGGCCAGCCTTCCCTACAGACCGCCCTTGAGTGGATCGAAACGGCCGTCACCACTCGACTTCAAATGAGCACAGCGAAGCCGAGCAACACTATTGATCCACCCATCCTGGCACTCATAGGCCGGGTCAAGCGAGCAAACGGCAATTCGGGCCCACGATGTCAGTGCGCCAATTGCGCCTCGACAACACTCTCCTGGTGGTCTTTGACCTGATCGATTTTGGGTCCGGTAACCGTGAGAAATTCTAAATTCACTGCTTCTGGCGATTGCGATGGCCATCAGCAGGCTGCACCAGATCGTCCGGGTAAAAACAACCGACACTCGCGGCCTCATTCAACTACCTCATCGGCGATGGAGACAGTCCAGACGGCGGGCGACTTAGCGGTTTTGAGGATTAAGCCTAGGGATAGAACACCGTAGAGGCAGTTAAATTCCCCACATTTCCGCTTACCTTCACAAGCAGACCAATTTGCGCCTGGTTGCATGCCTGCTTGGGTCATTCGCGACCTGGCGGGTCCACACCGACGCTCGTACTTGCCCGCTGTTACTCCAATAACGGACAAAGGCGGGTGCGGTCAGATTGTCCGCTAAGTGCCAATAGCGGACATGAGCCAGTGGCCAAAAAGAAAGACCGCCTCACGGCGGTCTTTCCGAATTCCGATTTGTCCGCTATTGCCCGAAAGCGGACAAAATTTGTGGCGCAGCATCATCCATATATGAAATCTCGCCACTCATTGATATATGAAATTGTGGAGGCACTAATGCGCTTCTCATTTCTGATTGCAGCTTTGGTTATTGCCGCGCCGATTAGTCTTTGCGCCGGTCCAGCATCCGCAGACGCATACGGCATCTTATTCGGCACGCGTCATCCGTATGAGGGGCCGTGGTGCGCCCAGATGAATACCGGGGCTGGCCGAGTCGAAGAGGATTGCACCTTTAAGTCCTTCGAGGCCTGCCGCCAGATGGTGATCAGTGGCAATCGTGGCTTCTGCACGCAGAACCCGGCATTCACCGGTTACTATGAGCACCCAATCCGCAAAAAGAAGCGTGGCACAAGGCTAACGCCTCGCTGAGAGGGTGTCCGCTTTGGGTCACAAGCGGACCCGAAGGGTGCAAGGTCATGTCCGCCTTACCCCGAAAGCGGACATAAGCGGTGCACAAGCCTATGTCCGCTAAGTGCCACAAGCGGACATCCACTAAAATCGGTTGGGGATCATTTTCATTGAGTTGGCAGCGGAATAAAAACCCCGGGCGTTGGCCCGGGGGGTCCAAAGATATTTTTCTCGGCGGCACTCAGGCTGCCTTTACCTCGATCTTCTTCGCAGGCTTTTGGGCCTCGGTCTTCTTGGGAAGCGTCAGCGTAAGCAGACCCTTCTTGAAGCTTGCTTCGATCTTGTCAGCCTCAACACTTTCCGGCACTTCGAAGCTGCGTTCGAACGAGCCGAAGCTGCGTTCCTGCAGATAATAGTCTTTCTCCTTTTTCTCTGTTTCTTCCCGCTTCTCACCCTTTATGGTCAGCACACCATCGGCCACTTTGACCTCGATGTTCCTTTCGTCCATGCCGGGTAGCTCGGCAGTGATTTCATAAGCCTTCTCACTCTCTACAACGTCGATAGCCGGCATGGCGGGCCATTTCAGCTGGCTCCGGAACAGTGGAGCTGCCGGAAAAAGTGACTGACCGAATGGCCGCCACAAGCCCCGACCAAAATCGTCAAACAAGCGATCGATTTCATCGCGGAGGCTTTCAAAGGGCTGCCATGCTTGGAGCGTTGACGAGGGTTTTTCGATCTTTTCCTGCTTCACAGGTACTTTGGTTACATTTTCAGCCATGATGGGGCGCTCCTTTAAGTTCGAACTGCTTCCTCGTACGCGGTTGGGAGTAGAGTGCATTGACGCAGATCAACGTGTTTGCTGGGGCCGCTCCTGGACACATCGTAAAGCCGCGCTTGCTCATCAAAAAATTGTTGATCGAACTACGCACATAGCGCTGGTTGGTTGCGCCGAATCAGTCGATCTCGGCATGATGTCAAGATGAGCGCGACAGTTATCGAATTTCCCGGCACGCGTGAAAGCGGCAGTAACCCTGTGCACAATGTCAATAGTGCGCAGGTTTCCGATGAAGCCACGGCACCGCTGACCGATTTTGAAATTGCCGCGATCGAAAGCCTAAGGGCCATCTTTCAGACGGGAGGCACCGAAGCCTTCAACTTCGCGGCAAAACGCCAACTTTTCATACTCGCTTCGCTAATAAAGCGCGTCTTAGGCGAAGATCGACTGAACGAATTGTTGGCAGCTGCGGAATGGGTCTGATCCTCGACTACCAACCCTCTATGTCCGCTTTGGGTCATTAGCGGACAAACCGTCCCGGGGCAAAATTCGGTTTTGTCCGCTTTGGTCCAATAGCGGACAACCGTTGACGCGGTCGGGTTGTCAGCTAAGGGCCATAAGTAGAAATCGCGCCTGCGCATTTAAACATAAAGTGTCCACCAACTGAGGCAGCCTCTCGCGCCTTAACTGTCGAAAATCCTTCCGGTGCGCGCCTATTGCGCGGTGACCACGACCGTTTCGCCGTCCATTGTAACGGCGGCTTTGAGCCCGCAAGCCTTGGCCAAAAGGCCAGCGTAAAATGGTTGAATACGATGGGCGTCGAGCCCCTCGCCGCCTCCCTCGCCCTTAAGCAATGACGACACCGCCGGCGGAACTTTCGCGTTGGTGCCGGCAGCGCTGACCTTGAATCCCATGTTGTCGCCCGATCCGATGGGGTCGACGCTGATCTTGCCCCCACGCGGAATTGCCTGACCGGCGATAACAAGCATGTTGAGAAGAAGCTTGACCCGGTTCTTGGGCGATAGCGCGCGCGGCAGATTCCAGGCGAGCTTCGTCTTTTCATCTTCCAGGAAGCCGCGCGCTATGGTTTCAGCGTCGCCGAGATCGATCTGGGCACCGGCGGAACCGGCGGCGCCGAAGGCAATGCGGCAGAACTGCAATTTGGCCGAGGCGGTGCCGGCACTCTTTTTTATAAGGTCGAGTGCAAACTCCTTTGTCGCGTCGTCCTTTTCTTCCTCGAGCACCTCAAGCCCGTTGACGATAGCGCCGACCGGACTGATCAGATCGTGGCAGACACGCGAGCACAACAAGGCAGCAAGATCGAGCGCTTCGATGGAGGATTCCGACATAGACTAGTCTCCGCTGGGCATACACGCTGCCCCGATTGGCGAATCGATGGTCGCGCCGACTTGGCGAGGTGATACACTGCACCTGCACGACCGCCAAGGACTGCGCGAGACGATTACCGGATGTGGAATTTGGGTTCCGAAATTCTGCCAGCTCAAGCGGTGCGGCTCTTGGACGATCTGACGTTGATCATCGCGGATGCTTGCGCGGAAATTAGAGCGGTTTCGCGAGGTACCGTATTGCAGCAAACGAAGGCCGACCAGTCGCCGGTTACAGCCGCTGATAAAGCATCCGAGGCAGCGATTCTGGAAGGGGTGGCCCGGCTTTTGCCGGATGTTCCGGTCGTTTCGGAGGAATCTGTCGACGCCAGCCAAACGCGTTTCGACGGAAGCTTCCTGATGGTGGACCCGCTCGATGGCACTCGTGAATTCCTCGCCGGCCGTGATGAGTTTACCGTCAATCTGGCCATCATCACGCATGGTGCACCGATCGCCGGCATCATCGCGGCCCCGAAACGCGGCCAGCTTTGGCGCGGCATCGTCGGCGTGAGAGCCGAGCGGCTTCGGCTGTTAGAGGATCGTGCTGATCAGCCGCAGATGATCCGCACTCGCCGGTGGCCGGGCCAAGGCGCGGTTGCCGCTGTAAGCCGTTCGCATTTCGATGCTGCTACCGATGCCTTCCTGACCTCGCTTGGATCGATTACCCGAAGTACCAGTGGTTCGGCGATCAAGTTTTGTCAGATCGCGGAAGGGACTGTAGATGTCTATCCGCGTCTTGCAACAACCTGCGAATGGGACGTAGC
This sequence comes from Pseudolabrys sp., assembly GCA_036391175.1. Classification (GTDB taxonomy): domain Bacteria; phylum Pseudomonadota; class Alphaproteobacteria; order Rhizobiales; family Xanthobacteraceae; genus Pseudolabrys. The sequence continues at coordinate 2,423 of DASWAK010000409.1, read as the reverse complement.
AGCCGGGCATGCACTCGTCGTCGCGGCCGGCGGTGCGGTGAAAAGCCCGCAGGGTTTACCTTTGGCTTATGGCCGCGCCACCGAGAATTTTCGCGTGCCAGCCTTTATTGCCTGGGGAGACACTGACAAGGCCGCATCGGTCAAATTTTGAGCCAAGATGCGGTCCCTATCCCAAACTGCGCACAATCTCAGGCCATTTGCGCTCGGCGGCGTCGATGATGCGGCCCGGATTGGCGAGGGCCGCTCGCGTCTGCTCGCTATAAAAAAGGTAGAGCCCTTGGCCGGCCACGACCCAGAACAGCGGATGGCCCGGCACCGATCCGATCGGCCGCGGCCGATAACGACCGGGTCGTAGCTGGCAAAGCGTGGCGAATAGGACCCTGTGCTTAACCGTCAAACTGCACCGTACAAATTCAATTCGAATTCCGGCCGGCCAAATAGCGCCTTGCCCGCTGTGAAATAGGCCACCGGATTGAGGCCGCTGAGCCCTGTGGGTGTGGAAATACCGATGCCTAAGGCAATGCCAAGCAACAGCCGAAACAAGAGCGGTGGCTTCCGTTACTGCCGTGCTGCAGTCATAGTTCTCGGTGACGTTAAATGATTCGGGACAAGCCTTCCGTCGCGACGTTTACCCAGTCGGCGTGAGCATCCGGTTAAACAGGGTTTGGAGCTTCATTATCTAACGGAGCAAAAGATGCGCGCGACCTTGCGCCTTGCCGCCCTGACACTTTCCCTTGTTGCTTTTGTGCCCGGATTCGCCGCAGCCCAGAATCCGTCAGCCCCGCCGCAGCCGGGCAATACTTTTACGCCCGGCGAGCTGGTGCGGGAGGGGCATCGTTTCTTCGGCACAGTGTCGCGCGGCCTGGCGCAAATTGTCGAAACGGCCGTCAGCCGCTGGGGCCAGCCGAACGGATATGTCCTTGGGCAGGAAGGAAGCGGTGCTTTCGTCGTCGGCCTGCGCTATGGCGACGGCAAGCTCTATACAAAAAATGCCGGCGACCGCCGGGTGTTCTGGGAAGGCCCATCCGCCGGCTTTGATGCCGGCGGCGAAGGCGCCCGCACGATGATGCTGGTGTACAATCTGCCGGCCACCGAAGCCATCTATCAACGCTTCGCCGGCATCGACGGCTCTGCCTATTTCATCGGCGGTTTCGGTATGACCGCACTCGCCTCGGGCAACATCATCGTTGTGCCGATCCGCTCCGGTGTCGGTTTTCGGCTGGGCGCCAATATCGGCTACCTCAAATTTACACCACGGGCCACCTGGAACCCGTTCTAATAGCCGCCAAATCCATTGCTTTCCTTTCCTTGAATCGGACGGACGGGACTTTTTGCACCCTCGGCGCCGACTTTAGGCTAGTCTCAGGCGAGCCGGACGGGCCCGTCGCCCATGCGAGGGAGCGAGAGTTGAGTTGGAGGCGTATGTTCCATGATTGAACCGATCATGTATTTTGGGATCGGATTTCTGTTTGCAGCTCTGATCGGGCTCGTTGTCGTCCCTCTCGTGCACGGCCGCGCGGTACGGCTGACCATGCGACGGCTCGAAGCCGCAGCACCACTGTCGATGGCGGAGATCCAAGCCGACAAGGATCAACTGCGCGCTGAATTTGCCATGTCGACGCGACGCCTGGAAATGAGCGTTGAGCAACTCAAGACCAGAAGCACCAGCCAGTTGGCGGAACTCGGAAAAAAGGGCGATGCCATCAATCGCCTCAAGGTCGAACTCGGTGAGAAGACGGCCACAATTTTTGCGCTTGAAGCGCGCGACAAGAGCCTTCGCGACCAGTTGCGCGCAACCGAAGAGGAAGTCGCGGTCAAGACCAGCGCAATGTACGATGCCCAACGCGCGTTGTCTGACAAGCAAGCCGAGCTCGCCAAGGTGATGGGTGAATTGGACGAGCGATCGACGCTCGCCGATTCCCAGAAGATTGAGATCATCGCGCTCAAGACTCAGGTCGATGCCCTGAAAGAACGGCTGGATGGAGCGGGTCATGAGCTGAAGGTCGTCGAGGACCGCCGGGATGCCGAGCGCGTAGAGCTGAAAGCCGCAACGCAGGAACTTTCGCAAGAGCGTGGCAGGGTCGAGAATCTTGCTCGTCGCGTCAGCCACCTTGAGCAGCAGTTGGTAGCGCAGACCAAGGAGGCGGAAATCCTCGGCAGCCGCGCGCAGGATCTCGAAGCTCGTCTCGGAGAGCAATCACGGCTGCTTAACCAAAGTGAATTCGAGCTCAAGCACTTGCGCGAGGAAATTGAATCCACGCGTAAGGTCGAAAGCGACTTGCGAACTGCCATCCCATCGAGCGCGCGGTAAATTCCACCGTCGTTGGCGAAGTACATGATGTCTTTGCCATTCACAATCTTGAAATCCATCGCATGCTGGTCGGGATGGACTCTGGCGATGGAGCTGCACCCATAGACGTGGG
>DASWAK010000408.1:0-3824 GCA_036391175.1 Pseudolabrys sp. | reverse complement strand
CCTTCGGCGGTTGACATCGCCGACATGCTCAAAGGCCTCAATCTCGGCGCGGCGGAAGAGCAAATCGCGCGCATCCTCGACCGGCTTTACGGCGCATACCAGGCGCGCGACGCCGAGCTGCTGGAGATCAATCCGCTGGCGCTGCTAGGTGATGGCCGCGTGGTCGCGCTCGATTGCAAATTCGTGCTTGACGATGCGGCGATCTATCGCCAGCCGGAGATCGCCAAAGGCGGGGCAGCCGCCGCGATGACCGCGCTGGAAAAACGTGGTGCGGAGGCAGGCCTCAAGCTGATCCAGCTCGACGGAAATGTCGGCGTGCTGGCGAACGGCGCCGGCCTGACCATGACCACCATGGACGTGATCCGCCATTACGGCGGACGGCCGGCAAACTTTCTCGAGATCGGCGGCGAAGCCTACACAAAGTCCGAGATCGCACTCGATCTCGTGCTCTCCAACCCCGGCGTAAAAAGCCTAGTGATCAATTTCTGCGGCGCATTTGCGCGCACCGACGTGATGGCGGACGGTGTGGTACGTGCCTGGCACAAGCTTAAGCCGCGCGTGCCGGTGTTCTTCTCCATTCACGGCACCGGCGAGAAAGAGGCGATCGCGCTGGTGCGCGACGAACTCGGCATCGAGCCCTATGACTTCATGGAAGATGCGATCCAAGCGGCGGTAAAGGCGGCGCAATGATTGTCCGCAAGAAAGACCGCGTCGTCGTGCTCGGCATCACCGGCAAGCAGGGCACCTACTGGACCGAAAAGATGATTGCCTATGGCACGAATGTAGTGGCCGGCGTTAATCCCAAACGCGCTGGCGAAACCCATGTCGGCGTGCCGATCTTCGCAACCACTGCTGAGGCAACGGCAAAAGTCGGCGGCGATGTCGCCGTCATGTTTATTCCGCCGCCGATGGCGAAGGATGCGGCCGTGTCGGCTACGCAGGCCGGCGTCAAATTGCTCGTCGTGCTCACCGAGCACATCCCGGCGCAGGACGTAATGGCGATGCACGCCGCGGCTACCAGACACGGGACCCGCATTGTCGGCCCCAATACGGCAGGTCTGGTCACGCCGGGTGAATGCTTCGTCGGCATTATGCCGGCATTTGTGCCGAGCGTGTTCAGACCCGGTCGCGTCGGCGTGATTTCGCGCAGCGGAAGCTTGGGCACGCTGATTTGCCTCAATCTCACGCGCGCAGGCCTTGGCCAATCCGCCTTCATCGGTATCGGCGGTGACCCGATGCTCGGCACCACCACGTGCGACGCGCTCGAAGCGCTCGACAAGGATGCCGGCACTGACGCTGCTGTCATCGTCGGTGAAATCGGCGGCGTCATGGAGGAGGATGCCGCCAACTACGCGAGAAAAATGCGGAAGCCGATGGTTGCCTTTATTGCGGGCGCTGCTGCGCCGTCGGGCAAGAAAATGGGTCATGCCGGCGCAATCGTCACCGGCAATGCCGGCAGTTACGCCTCAAAACGCAAGGCGCTGGAAGCAGCCGGTGTCATCGTCATCGATACGCCTTCGCAAATCGCAGCGGCCGTTGCCGCGGGTCTCAAAACCGGCCGCGCCGGCAGCAAACTCGCCGCCAGCCAATAGGGAATCCGGCGTGACAGCAGAAAATATGCAAGCGATGCGGCCGACGGTCGCCACGGCGGCCACTCTCGCGCCGGGCGTGGTGCTGTCTGCGGTCGTCGCCGCCATTGGCTATATCGCGGCGCCTTATGTGGCGCGCGTCGTTCCGATCCCGAGCATGGTGATCGCGCTGGTCGTCGGCATCGCGCTCAACCCGCTGGCGGCTCGGCCTGCCGTACAGCCGGGAATGAATTTTTGCGTCAAAACATTGTTGCGCTGGGCGGTGGCGCTGCTCGGCCTTCGCGTCGGGCTTGGCGATATCGCGGCGCTCGGCGCCGAGACCGCGATTCTGATCGTCATCGCCATGGCGGCGACAGTGGCGTCGGGCTTTATCTTCGCGCGTTGGAGCCGGCAGGCGCCCGGCTTCGGAGCGCTGGTCGGTGTCGGCACGGCGGTATGCGGCGCTTCCGCGACGCTCGCGACGTCGACTGTTGTCCCCGAATACAAAGGCAAGAAGGCCGACATTGCCTTCGTGGTCGTGGCAGTGAACGCGCTCGCAACGCTGGCGATGCTGGTCTATCCGCCGCTGTGTATCCTGCTCGGATTCGATGAGCAAATCACCGGCGTGATGCTGGGCGGCACTATCCACGATGTCGCCCAGGTGGTGGGCGCCGGCTACGCAGTGTCGGACGCGGTCGGCAATACGGCGGTGATCGTCAAGCTGTTCCGCGTGTTCCTGCTGCTGCCGATGGTGCTGAGCGTTGGTTGGTGTTTCACCCACATGGGCATGCGTCACGGCGAGGCGCGCGTGCCGGTACCTGTTTTCGCGATCGTGTTCCTGCTGCTGTGCATGGTGAACAGCGCGATGCCGCTGATGCCGTCGCTAATGCCCGTTTATGCGCCGGTGAAAAGTGTGCTGGTGGAGGCCTCGACCTGGGGCCTGCTGCTTGCTATCGGCGCGCTCGGCCTCGGCACGTCAGTGAGTACCGTCATCGGCCTCGGCTGGCGGCACGTGACGACGGTGCTCGGCGCGACTGCGGTGATTTTCGTCGTGGTGACAGGTGGGTTATTGTTGATGCGGGTCATGTGAGACAGACCCGTGACCGCGGCAAATACCGAGCTTGATAAGGACCCGGATCAGCGCCGCGCCACTTCGCTCCGCTCGTGCTGCGCCGCGTCCGGGGCACGCTGATCAAGTCACTCCAACCAAGTTACTCCAACCAAGTTACTCCAACCAAGTTACTCCAACCAAGTTACTCCAACGTCACCGTTTCGAAGTCGGCCGGCAAAACGATCTCCAGCAATTCACAATCATCAGAATAGCCGAGCACGGTATGCTTGATCTTCGGCGGCTGGATCCAGCACGAACCGGCATAGAAAGTGTGCGCGCCCTCGCCTTCGAACTCGCTTTTGATCCAGCCCTTGAGCACATAGACCATCTGGAAATCGACGTCGTGGTAATGCGGGGTCGAGACTTCTTCCGGCCGGAATGGCGGAATGAAGCGGATCACATGCGCCTGTACCATGCCGCCGGTCGCCGGTGCGATGCCAAGGTCTCGGTACTTGGCGTAAGTGCGCAGGCCCTGGTCGAAATCTTCTTCGCGGTGATGGCTGAAGGTGAAGCGCTGCGGCTTGCGTGGCTTGGTATGTTTTGCCACTGATGCACCTTTCGTGTGTTTGGCACTTTTGGCGCCGACCTTCTTCGTGCTTCTTTTCGCCTTTGCCTTGGTTGCCTTCGCCTTGCGTTTTGCTTTCGCCATGACAGGTCTCTCCCATTTTCAGGGATTGGACCACGATGGCGACAGCGTAGCAACTTCATGCAGGGTGGCTGATCGCAGCGAAGCCCGCCGGCGGCCTGTCAATGAATCTCTGTGGGCTCAGCGCTATTGCGCCACAGCCCACCCTACGTTCGCTGCGTGAAAGACTATTCCGCTGCTTCAGCGGCCCCGCCGTGCGCCTTCGACCAGCCGGCCGGATCGCCGATGAACTTCTCCACCTCCGCCAGCATTTTCGGCTCGAACTTGCCGCTCGCCTTAGCGACCGCAAGGACGTCTTTCCAGGTCGTGAGCGCATGCAGCGTGACGCCGAGATCGCCGAGGATCTTCTTGCCCTGCGGATAGATGTCGTAGAAGAAAATCACAAAACAATGGTCGCAAATGCCGCCGGCGTCGCGCAGGGCGTTGATGAAATTGACCTTGCTCTTGCCGTCGGTGGCAAGGTCCTCGACCAGCAGCACGCGCTGGCCTGGGATCAGCT
>DASWAK010000407.1:0-4745 GCA_036391175.1 Pseudolabrys sp. | reverse complement strand
CTCACCATTGGCGAAGGCCTTGATCGCAGCTTCGACGCGGCTGTGGCTATCGGGCACGGCTCTAACCTTAAAGGCGACTTTACGCGCCAGATTTGAACGGCCAAGCCGTCCACTCGCCGACTTGACCGCGGTGCATCAGATAGTGGTCAGCCAGCACGCATGCCACCATGGCTTCGCCAATCGGGACCGCACGAATACCAACGCAGGGATCGTGGCGGCCCTTGGTGACAACATCGGTGTCGCGGCCATAACGGTCCACCGTCTTGCGCGGTGTCAGAATCGAAGACGTCGGTTTGACCGCGAAGCGGGCAACAATCGCTTGCCCGGTCGAGATACCGCCGAGAATTCCGCCGGCATGGTTGGACAGGAATAATGGCTTGCCATCATTGCCCATGCGCATCTCGTCGGCATTGTCGAGGCCACTCATTGCCGCCGTGGCAAAGCCATCGCCAATCTCAACCCCCTTGACTGCGTTGATGCCCATCAGCGCAGAAGCGAGATCGCCGTCGAGCTTGGCGTAAACTGGCGCGCCAAGGCCTGCCGGCACACCCTCGGCTACAACCTCGATCACCGCGCCGCATGACGAGCCGGCTTTGCGCACGCCGTCGATGTACTCCTCGAAGAATTTGGCCTGCTGCGCATCGGGACAGAAGATCGGATTCTTGCCGATCTCATCACAGTCCCAGCGCGACCGATCGATCTTATGCGGACCCATTTGCACCAATGCACCGCGCACGGTAAGGCCCGGCACGATCTTGCGCGCGATCGCCCCGGCGGCAACCCGCGCCGCCGTTTCACGCGCCGAGGCGCGCCCGCCGCCGCGATAGTCGTGGATGCCGTATTTAACGTCGTAAGTATAACCGGCATGGCCAGGCCGGTATTTGTCCTTGATCTCGGAATAGTCCTTGGAGCGCTGATCGACGTTCTCGATCATGAGCATGATCGGCGTTCCGGTGGTGACCTGCTGCCCGCTTTGCTCATCGGTGAATACGCCCGACATTATTTTCACCGCGTCGGGCTCCTGCCGCTGGGTGGTGAAACGCGATTGTCCCGGACGTCGGCGGTCGAGTTCGCGCTGGATGTCTTCCTGTTTGAGTGGAATCCGCGGCGGACAGCCATCCACCACACAGCCAATAGCCGCCCCGTGGCTCTCGCCGAAGCTGGTGAATCGAAAAAGATGACCAAAAGTATTGAACGACATGGCAGTTCCGCGCTTGGCTCGGTTGGTAGCTCGCGCTTTTATGGAGGTCAAATAAGCGGCAATTGGCCCGAGATTTTGCAGTATGTCTCGGGCCATCTGCCACGGCAAAGCCTCATTTCAAAAGACAGGACGCTCGCTGTTTGTTCTCGGGCTCATAGAGCCGCGGCACATTCATTGCTCATTCAGGTATAATTGACGATTGATAGTAGACCAGCACCGGAACCCGCATGCACGCGCCGAACAAGCCAACTATCTCAAATCAATCTGACTCGCGATTTCGCGCGGCCGGGTTTCCCCCACCGCAAATCGCTGTCCTGTTCGCCGCGTTAATCTTGCTCATATCCATACCAATCTGGACACATCCGCTGCCGCCGCTGTCGGACTACATCAATCACCTGGCGCGCATGCACGTGATAGCGACGCTGGCAAAGAATCCACAACTTGCAAGCTTCTACGAGATCGATTGGCAGGTGATTCCCAATTTGACCATGGATCTCATCGTTCCGCTGCTGGCGCGTGTCATGAATATCTATCTCGCCGGCCAAGCTTTCATCGTTTTGATGTTCGCGCTGATCATTTCGGGGACCTTGGCGCTGAACCGGGCTCTGATCGGCCGCTGGTCCGCGCTGCCACTGTTCGCCTTTCCACTGCTGTACAACTACATCTTCCTCGTCGGGTTGATGAATTACATCTTCGGAATCGGTGTCGCGCTGTGGGCATTGGCCGGTTGGATTGCAGTCCGTCAACGCATCTGGCCGATACGAATCGCGTTGTCGACGGCTTGCGTCGTCGTGCTGTTTTTCTGCCATCTCTCGGCGCTTGGCATTTATGGCGTTGGGCTACTCTCGTTCGAGATTTTGTTGCTTTGGCAGCGACGGCTCGAGCCATGGCCGGCACGCATTGCCGATTTTCTCGTTAGTGGCCTGCCATTTCTCGCGACGGCGCCGCTGCTCTATGCCAGTCCGACCATGCAGCTCGTTTCTGGCATTTACTGGGATCAGCGCGGCAAGACCGATGGGCTGATGTTTGTCATCTCCGATTATTCCGATATTACCGCCTTCGCGCTCGTAACCGTCGTGGTCGCCAGCCTGGTCTGGGCGGTGCGCCATCGCATCCTGCGTTTTCACCCACTGATCTTCGTATTGCTCATGGTCGGAGTAGCTGTGTATTTGGCTCTGCCGCGGGTGATGTTCGACACTTACATGGCTGACCAGCGCGTTCCTCTTGGTATTGCCTTCATGGCCTTCGCATGCGGCGATCTGGAATTACGCCGCCGCCTGGTGCGGCGGGCTTTTCTGGTCGTTCTGGTCATTCTGATCGGCGCGCGGCTGATCGAAATCGATCTCAATTGGTCACAGTTGTCGGATTCGACCAGCCAGTTCCGCTCCTCCGTGCGCCGCATCACGCCAGGCTCGAAGGTGTTCGTCGCCTATGCCGACAGTTCGGCCGGCGAGGACGTGCGCGACCTCGGCCTCGTTCATGCCGCCTGCATCGCCACTATCGAGCGCTCTGCACTGGTAACGACGGTTTTCACGGTAGCCGGTAAGCAAGTGCTTCATGCCCGCCCCGGATATCGTGACTATGTCGACGCTCAGGATGGTACGCCGCCATCAATCGCGCAGCTCATTGTGGCGACTGAGCACCCACAACCCAACACGCCAGCATTCTGGTTGAATTGGACCAAGTTCGATTATCTCTACATTCTTTTCACCGAGGACGATGCGCCTAATCCTGATCCCTCGCATCTGAAGCTCGTTGCCGATGGCGACCGATTTCAACTTTATCGCATCCTCAAGCCGACAGGCGTGGCGACAAAGGCCAATTAATTTTGGGTCCGAGATCATGACTTCCCATACGCATCGCGTCGGCGTTCTCGATGCCGCTCATTGCCGCCGTGCAACGGCACCTCCTGCGCCAGTCCTGTAAGTCCAAGATAGACAAGAAATAATTGGAAGGTCGGATCGCGATATCCGCGCCCCAAGAACGGCTGGATTCAAAGATCGGCCGTCTCATTTTTTTTCTAGAGATTCTCACGTGTAGCGCGTAAGCTGATCTGCTTCAAATACATAGACAACGCCCTGCTCGATATCGACGAGGGGTGCGGCTACCGGCTTGGCAATGCCAAGATGCGCAATGAGGCCGCGTGCCGTGCCGCCGTGCGCAACGGCTACGGTGTCACGCGTGAGATTTTCGTACCACTCGCGTATACGTGCCGATACCGCCTCGTAACTCTCCCCGCCAGGCGGCACAAAATGCCATTTGTCATGCTCGCGTGCGGCAATGCGTTGAGGATCGCTAGTATGCAATTGTGCGATAGTGAATCCCTCCCAATCGCCGAACGAAATTTCGGCGAGCCGCGGCTCTATTCGATAGCCGTCGGACGGCAAACCAAGTGTTGACCGCGCCAGCTCCATTGTTTCGCGGGCGCGTCCAAGCGGGCTCGATACGTAGTCGAAATCTGCGGCATTACGGTCACTGCGCGTCAATATTTCACGCAGGATATCACCACAGCGCCGGGCCTGAGCGCGCCCGCGCGCATTGAGCGGCACGTCATGACGGCCCTGGAGACGGCCAGCCACGTTCCAATCGGTCTCCCCGTGACGGATGTAATAAATCGTTGGCTGCGGCTTTACCGTCTCAGCCATCACTCGTTCTTGCCGACTGCAATGTCCGGCGCATCAGGGTGCTTGATTCCGACAATATGGTACCCGGCATCGACGTGATGGATTTCCCCGGTCACGGCGCTCGACATATCGGACAGGAAATAGACCCCAGCCTTGCCAACTTCCTCCAGTGCCAAATTGCGCCGAAGCGGCGTGTTGTATTCGTTCCATTTCAGGATGTAGCGAAAATCGCCAATGCCGGATGCGGCAAGCGTTTTCAGCGGGCCCGCCGATATCGCGTTGACACGGATATTCTTGCCGCCGAGGTCGGCCGCAAGGTATCGCACTGAGGACTCGAGCGCGGCTTTGGCAAGACCCATCACATTGTAGTGCGGCATCCACTTCTCGGCGCCGTAATAACTCATGGTCAGCAGCGAGCCGCCGTTCGTCATCAGCTTTTCTGCGCGCTGGGCAAGGGCAGTGAAAGAATAGCAGCTCACAACCATAGTCTTGATGAAATTGTCTTCAGTCGTGTCGACATAGCGGCCGTCGAGCTGGTCTTTGTCAGAGAAGGCAATGGCGTGCAGCAGGAAATCGAGCGAACCCCAGGCCAGCTTCACCGCCGCGAACACCGCGTCCATGGAAGCCGGATCGGTCACGTCGCAATGGCCAACCACAAGGCCGTCAACCTCCTCGGCCAGCGGCTCTACCCGCTTCTTCAAGGCATCGCCCTGGTACGTAAAAGCGAGGTCGGCGCCGTGGTCGCGGCAGGCGCGGGCAATGCCCCAGGCGATCGAGCGGTTGTTGGCCACGCCCATAATCAGCCCGCGTTTGCCGCGCATCAGACCCGAAATTTCCGGCATGCCCCTTCCCGTCTTGGCCGGTTAACGCCGGCCGCCTCCTATGGCACAGGGTCTTTTGACCAGCAAGCAAAGCACCCG
>DASWAK010000406.1:0-3588 GCA_036391175.1 Pseudolabrys sp. | reverse complement strand
CGATCGAGGCCCGTTTGTAGCAAACCGCGACCTGGATCTCAGCCTTGGCGCCGGCGCATTGTTGGGGCTCCAAGGGCTGGGCACCGTCTATATGGAAGTCCTGTCGATCCCGCCGATAAAAAATATGCAACGACCGGTCGTAGAAAGTTTGTTTGCGGTGAATGACGCGAATGCCAACTGTGTGGGTGTATCTGCCTGTTAGATGCGCCGCCGCGATCACGTCGCCCGAATTGAGCGGCGGCTTCCTGAGGCCGGCAGCTAAAACGGCCGGCAAAGCCCGCCCATTTATAGTTAACCTGTCATTAACCTAAAAGGGTAAACGACATTTAAGGATTACTACCGATTTGTTAACCTTTATCGGTATGAGGGGCGGGGCGAAAGATTGCGCCGATCGGCCTGAGGGGCAACCGCAAAGTCCCGCCGCAACGCATCCAGTCCCTGTCTCCGCTTGTCAGCCTGCGAAGCGATAATCGCGGGCGCGAATTGCTGCGTCATGGATAAAGGAGCGGCTCAGTGACTGCGGGGATCTTGCTCAGTAGCCAAACACGGGGCGATTGGGTCGAACTCAGCGCGGCCGGATCGTGGACGGCTGAATATGCCGGGGCGATCGAGCCACAGGTTGACGCTGTCACGCGTGGCGTCACGGCGCGCAGCATCGCAATCAATATCGCCCGAATTGATTATCTCGATACTTACGGCGCATGGCTCATCGAGCGTGCACTGCGGAACTGGACAAGCCAGGGGCGCGAGGCGCGTCTTGTCGGGCTGCGCGAAGATTACCGCGGCCTTTTCGAAAAGGTTCAGGCCGGAACACAGACGCTGTCGCCGCCGCCCCCAAAGCCCAACAGCATTGTCGCAACGTTGGAAAGCGTCGGCAGGACCATGGCGACGGTGGGTTCCGATCTCGCCTTGTTGGCGCAGATGCTCGGTTCAGTGATGGTCGCACTCAAGCGCGTGGCGTTGCGGCCGATGAGTTTTCGCTTCACGTCGATGGTTCACCAGCTCGAACGCGTCGGCTGGCGAGCGGTACCGATCATCCTGCTGATCACCGTGTTGATCGGTGCCATTCTCGCGCAGCAGGGCATTTTCCATTTCCGCAAGTTTGGGGCAGACATCTATGTCATCGACATGGTCGGCGTACTGGTGCTTCGTGAAATTGGCGTGCTGATTGTATGCATCATGGTTGCCGGACGGTCTGGCAGCTCCTACACCGCCGAACTCGGCGCCATGCGCATGCGCGAGGAAGTCGACGCACTGCGCACCATGGGCTTTGATCCGATTGAGGTCCTGATCCTGCCGCGCATCCTGGCCTTGGTCATTGCGGTGCCAATTCTTACGTTCCTCGGCTCGATGGCGGCACTCTATGGCGGTGGACTGGTATCCTGGCTTTACGGGGGCATCCAGCCGGAGGTCTTTTTGGCTCGGCTTCGCGAAGCGGTCACGAGCACCACGTTTGAGGTCGGAATGATCAAGGCGCCTTTTATGGCGCTCGTCATTGGCACCGTGGCCTGCGTCGAAGGCTTACAGGTGCAGGGCAGCGCCGAGTCTCTCGGCGAGAAAACCACCAATTCCGTGGTCAAGTCCATTTTCCTGGTTATCGTGCTCGACGGTGTTTTCGCCATGTTTTTCGCGTCAATCGGCATGTGACATGGCAAAAGATCCCATCATCGAAGTGCGCGATCTGGTCGTCGATCTGAAAGACGTCCGGATTCTCAATGGCGTCACGCTCGATGTTTATCGCGGCGAGATTTTGGGCTTCGTCGGGGCGTCCGGCGCGGGCAAGTCGGTCCTCACGCGCACGATCCTTGGTCTGTTGCCGAAACAGCAGGGACGGATCGATGTCTTTGGCGTCAATCTCGACGAGGCCGGCGAGATGCAGCGCCAGGAAATAGAGCGGCGCTGGGGCATCCTGTTCCAGCAAGGAGCATTATTCTCCTCGCTGACGGTCGGCGAAAATATCGAATTTCCTATCCGCGAATATCTCGATATTTCGGATCGCCTGATGACCGAAATAGCCATCACCAAGCTGGAAATGGTCGGTCTCAAGCCGGACGTATACCGCAAATTCCCTTCGGAACTTTCGGGCGGCATGATTAAGCGCGTCGCGCTCGCGCGAGCGTTGGCCCTCGACCCGGAAATTCTCTTCCTGGACGAGCCCACCTCAGGCCTCGATCCGATCAGTGCCGGCGATTTCGATCAGCTGATTCTGACTTTACAACGAACTTCGTCGATGGCGGTTTTTATGGTAACCCATGACCTCGACAGCTTGCATACGATCTGCGACCGGATCGCTGTTCTTGGCGACGGGAAAATCATTGAGGCCGGCACCATGGAGACGATGCTGGCATCGCAGCATCCATGGTTGAAGTCCTATTTCCATGGGGTGCGCGCCCGAGCAGGCCTGCAAGCTGCGGCGAGGAACTAACGGAGTAGAGTGATGGAGAGAAAAGCGCACTACGCACTGATCGGATTGTTCACGTTCGCCGTGGTCGCGGGCGCGTTTGGCTTTATTTTCTGGCTGCATCACTCGTCGGGCAAGAAACAGGCCGTGGCTTATCGCGTGATCTTCGACAGTTCCGTGTCCGGATTGCAGGTTGGCGGCAACGTTCTGTTCAACGGTATTCGCGTCGGCGAGGTCACCAATCTGCGGCTTGATCCCGATAAGCCGTCGCAGGTCATCGCATTGTTGGCGGTCAACAAGGCGACGCCAATTCGTTCGGACACTCGTGTCGGTCTTGAATTTCAAGGCCTGACTGGTGTCGCCGCTGTGTCGCTCAAGGGTGTCTCGGCGACGACACCATTAATCGAAAGAGAGGAAGGCGAACCGCCGACCCTGAAGGCCGATCCGAGCGCCAGTCAGGATATGATGCAGGCCGCCCGCGATGTACTGAATAAAGCCGAAGAAGTGATCGCCGCCAATCAGGAGGCGCTGCATCAAGCTATCAATGATATTGCCACGTTTAGCGCATCGCTCGCGCGTAACAGCGACAAAGTTGATTCGATCATGAGTAACGCCAATGAAACTATGAGTAACGCCAAGGAAGCAACTGCTTCAGCCCGCACGCTCATCGACAATCTGGACAAGCGCACCGACGACATCACGATCGGCGTCAACAAGATGACCGCTACCGCGACGCGGCAAATCGAAATCGCCGGCAAGGCAATTACGGACCTTGCACACAATCCGCAGCGTATTTTGTTCGGAGGTGGGGGCAGTACCGGTACCAGCACAACGCCGGCGGCCACACCGGCGCGCACGACGTCGGCGCCAACGCCGGCGCGCAGGCAGCCGCAGCAGTAGCGACGGTCAGGCGGCAGCGCGTACTTCGTCGGGATCGAGCGGAAGCTTCACCGGCTGCTTACGCTTGGCTGACAGATCGAGAGCTTTGGTCAGCATCAGATTCCGGTGCGCTTCTTCCACAGTCGCAGCCGCCGTCGGCAGCCCAAGCGCGACGCGGTTGAGCCAGGAATCAGTTTCTTCGGCCATCGGTCCGCGTAATTCACCCAGCGCCATATCTCCGGGCGGATAGCTGCCCATGAAATCGACAAGCCGCGTGGCATCAGGGTTGTAGCCCTCCGACTGCGGCT
>DASWAK010000405.1:0-19297 GCA_036391175.1 Pseudolabrys sp. | reverse complement strand
GGAGTTACGCCCCTGCTCCCGCCGCACTCCGACGCGTCTCGGATGGAAGCGCTGCGGGACTTGTGGACGGATGCAGGCCTCGATGCAATCGAGACGCGAGAAATCACGGTACAACGGACATTCGCCGATTTCGACGACTTTTGGACGACCACCCTGCTGGGGTCGAGTGTTGGCCCGACAGTCGCTGCGATGGCTCCTGGCGATGTCGAGCTACTCAAAACGCGGGTGCGCACCCGCCTGCCAGCGGATGCCGCGGGGCGCATCACCTATCGTGCGCGCGCTAACGCGGTAAAGGGTCGCGTGCCAAATTAACTGCGTCCGTTGTGGGTCATAGCCAGACATGATGCCCTTTAACGAATGTCCGCTCATACCCCAATGGCGGACATAGATCGCGGGCGCCGGAATGTCTGCTAATGGCAAAAGCGGCGGCTCGGATTGGACATATTTGATTGGCGTATTGCGGTGGTGCCATTGATCTGAATCAAGGCGTCCTAGTCAGAATAGTGCCAATCGACACAGGGCTCTGTCGTTGTCTCGCCATTGAGCGTCAGACGAGGAGGAATCCGATGATCAATCATGCCAACGCAACTAATCCACTCCCTACTGCTCCTGGCACTTTCAGCCGGGTCATCGAGGTCGCGCTACCCGTCGTTTTTTTTGCCGTCATACTGTTGTTCGGGATTCTGGTTTCGCTGCGATATGCCCACGGCTGGGTCGAAGTCCTATCCGAGGGGGCCGCGGCCACAAGTCCGATGGCCGTCGATGGCCTCGTCGCCCTCGCTTCAGTTTTGGTCACAGCTTGCGGTGCCGTGTGGCTCTACTTAGCACGGCTCGCTCGCTGAAAAATGTGAGCAGTGGCGCAGCCGCAAATCCGGGAAATATCTGCTTTGAATCATTAGCGGACATGACCGTCTCAAATCTTCATGCCCGCTCTTACCCCGAAAGCGGACAGTGACTGGCAATCGCGGCCTACGACACTGCCGATCCGAACGTCCGCAGCAACTTCGACAGGCTAGCCGTCACAATGTCTGTCGTGCTAGAGGGCAACCTGGGCAGCGATGACCCCCGATCTGCCGTGAGAAAACCGTGGCACTCGCGGAAAATGCCCCCGGCTGGTTGAAGCCGCTGATCGCGCGTGCCAGCGCGGTCATCAAGGCGAAGCCGCTGTCAGCCGCGTGCCTGAACCGCAGGCAGTCGTCGATGGATTGATGAAACGATAAATCGCGTGGCCGACGACCGAACCTACCCACAGCGTCCCTACCTGGCAGTCAGCGCCGCCATCATCCGCGGTGGCAAGGTACTGGTGGTTCGCCGGGTCCGACGTCCAGCGCTCAACCTCTATACTCTGCCCGGCGGCGCCGTCGAACTCGGAGAATCGCTCACCGATGCAGTCGCCCGCGAAGTGCGCGAGGAGACGTCGCTCTCAGTCGAACCGGTCGCGCTCGCAGGACATCGTGAGGTCATTGCCCGCGATGCGCAGGGGCGGATCGAGCGTCACTTCGTCATCTTATGTTTTGCTGCACGCTGGCTTGCAGGTGAGCCGATTCTCAACGACGAGCTGGACGATGCGCGTTGGGTCGACCCCTCGGAGCTCACTGCCTATCGCACCACCGAAGGCCTGGCCGAAATCGTCACAACCGCCGCGACAGTTCTGATGCGGACGGGCTAATCGGCGTGCCTTGCGATTGCCGTCAGGGCAGCGCATATCATCCGGACGGAGACCTTGAGCGAAACGCGGCGTGAAAAAGCTTCTCACCATCGGTTCGATCCTGCTTTGCCTTGGGCTGCCGGCGCACGCGCAAAGCGAGACGCCGGCACCATTTGACGGCGATCTGGCGCGGCTCGGAGAAATCCTGGGCGCGCTGCACTATTTGCGCGCGATCTGCGGTGCCAACGAGGGACAGAAGTGGCGCAATGAAATGCAGGCGCTGATCGACGCCGAAGCGCCGAGCGGCGAGCGCCGCCGCAAGATCGTGGCGAACTTCAATCGCGGTTACCGCGGCTTCCAACAGACGTACCGGACTTGCACTCCCGCCGCAGACCTCGCAATTCGAAGGTATCTCGACGAAGGCGCGAAAATTGCTCGCGAAATCACGGCGCGATACGCCAATTAGCAACGTAATTAACCTTTTCTTTATTGTAGCCTACAGCGCCACGATCCCCGTGCTAACGTTCACTTGGGACGTGAGATTGGTGTCCGTCCGGACGCCCCGGGGACGTAAGCGATAATGACGATAGCTGAGAGTTCGATGCACGCGCGCGAGCCCGCTTCCGACCGCGAGCAAAAGTTGGTGGCGCTGGGTTACCTCCAGGAAGCCTGGGCAGAAGCGCGCCTCGAGGGCATCGACGGCGATTGCCTGGCGCAAGCCTGCCTATTCGCGGCCCTCGCTGAATTCGTGACCACCTATGGCGAAGAGGCAGCCGCCTCGTTTACTGACGGCTTGAGCACCCGGATCCGCAATGGCGAATTCTCGCTCGACCAGTCGCGACAATAATCGCCAGAAGCTCTAACTCGACAAAGTTTCCAGAAAACGCACCCGCTCGCCTTGTGCCGGCGTGGTGAGACTGCCTTCCCACATAACTTTGCGCCCTCGAACTAGAGTCCCCACCGGCCATCCGGTGACGGTCACCCCGTCATAGGGAGTCCAGCTGGCCCGCGAGGCCACCCATTTGTCGGTGATCGTTTCTCGACGTTTGAGATCAACCACGGTCAGGTCGGCATCGTAGCCGACGGCGATGCGGCCCTTGGTGGCAATGCCGAACAGACGCGCCGGGCCCGCGCTGGTAAGATCGACAAAACGCAGCAGCGACAGCCGGCCTGCATTAACATGGTCGAGCATGATTGGAACGAGCGTCTGCACGCCAGTCATGCCTGACGGACTCGCAGGATAGGTCTTGGCTTTTTCTTCACGGGTGTGCGGCGCATGGTCGGAGCCGAGCACGTCGACGACCGCGTTCCTAATGCCGTTCCAGATTTCGGCACGATGCACCGCATCGCGTACTGGGGGATTCATCTGCGCGCGGGTGCCGAGCCGCTCATAGCTGCCCGGCGCCTCCAGAGTTAAATGGTGCGGGGTCGTCTCGACTGAGGCCACATCTTTGTGGCCAGCGAGGAACTCAATCTCCTGCATGGTCGAGACGTGCAACACGTGCACGCGGGCTCCGGTCTCATGCGCGATCGTAACGAGACGTTGGGTGGCTTTGAGCGCAGCAACCTCGTCGCGCCAGACGAGGTGCGAGCGCGGGTCACCCTCCACGCGCAGGTTCTTGCGCTCATTCAACCGCGGCTCGTCTTCGGCATGGAATGATGCGCGACGGCGGATCACTTTCAGCACAGCAT
The DNA here is from genome assembly GCA_036391175.1 of Pseudolabrys sp. Classification (GTDB taxonomy): domain Bacteria; phylum Pseudomonadota; class Alphaproteobacteria; order Rhizobiales; family Xanthobacteraceae; genus Pseudolabrys. The sequence goes on along the minus strand of DASWAK010000405.1, from coordinate 15,957 downwards.
GCAAGCCGGCATCGTCGGCAACCAGCAGAGAGCCCGTCGATGAACCCATGAATACCTTGATCCCGGCGCAACCGGGGAGCCGCTCCAGCTCCGCGAGATGTCTTGTGTTGTCGGCGGTCGCGCCGACAAAAAATGCAAAGTCGCAATGCATGCGGTGATGGCCGCGCTTGACCTTATCGGCCAGGGCCTCGGCGCTCACGGTTAGCGGATCGGTATTCGGCATCTCGAATACGGCAGTGACGCCGCCCATGACTGCCGACAGCGAGCCGGTTTCCAGGTCTTCCTTGTGGGTAAGCCCCGGTTCACGAAAGTGGACCTGAGTGTCGATCACGCCTGGCAACACGTGCAGCCCCCGGCAATCGACCATCTCGCCGGCGGAAGCGCCCGACAGATCGCCAATGGCCGCGAAGCGCCCAGCGCGAACGCCGAGATCGCGCAGGCCCTCGCCGTCATGATTGACCACGGTGCCGCCTTTGAGGATCAGATCATAATTGTCGGTCATGCTGGAAAGCGTCTGAATGGGCTTTGAGGCTTGCCGGACAGCGCTTACGTTCCGCAGCGAGTTCTGGCAAGAGACTATCGCGAGAGCCCCCAGGGAATTGCATGCAGGCAGCTCTTCTCCCCGATCGCGGCGTGGTCAAGGTCATTGGCGACGATGCCCGGCGCTTCCTCAACGGGCTGGTGACCAATGATATGGCCAAGGTCGCACCCGGCAAGCCGCGTTTCGCCGCGCTGCTCACGCCACAGGGCAAAATCATCGTTGATTTCATCGTCGCCGAAGCGCCGGCCGAGGATGGCGGCGGTTTCTTCCTCGATTGCCCGCGGGCGCTGGCCTCAGCGCTCGTGGAAAAACTCAATTTCTACAAGTTGCGCGCTAAGGTGATCTGCGAGAATCTGTCGGACGTGCTTGGGGTGATGGCGGTCTGGAACGGCACCGCGGATAGCGAATATGGCCTGAGCTATCCCGACCCACGGCTGCCTGAATTAGGCTCGCGCATCATGCTGCCACCGCATCTTGCCGTAGAGGTCGCTGCCGATCTCGGCGCTACGCTGGTCGACGCGGAAGCTTGCGACGCTCACCGTATCGCGCTCGGCGTCCCGCGTGGCGGCCTCGATTTTGTGTATGGCGATACGTTCCCGCATGAATCCAACATGGATCAACTCAATGGCATCGACTTCGACAAGGGCTGCTATGTCGGGCAGGAAGTGGTCTCACGTGTCGAGCATCGCGCCAGCGCGCGCAGCCGCGTCGTGCCGATCGTTTATGACGAATTTTCGCCATTAGAAGGCTTACCCGTGACGGCAGGGGACAAGCAGGTGGGCATGCTTGGCTCGACGGCTAAGGGCCGCGGCCTGGCGCTGCTGCGCCTCGACCGAGTTGAGGACGCGCGTGTCGCCGGCATTCCGCTCGAAGCCGGCGGCATTACAATTCGCGCAGTCAAACCGGCCTGGGCGACGTTCGACTGGCCGGGCGAGGCGAAAGTAGGGACATGAGCAAGTCGGTTCTTCATACAGACGGGCTGACGCGCTGTCCGTGGCCAAAGCAGGATCCGCTCTACGTCGCCTATCACGACAAGGAATGGGGCGTGCCGGAATTCGACGACCGTGCGCTTTTTGAGAAGCTGGTGCTCGACGGCTTCCAGGCTGGGCTTTCGTGGATCACTATTTTGCGCAAGCGCGAGAATTTCCGCCGCGCATTCGATGGCTTCGCACCGGAAAAAATCGCGCGTTATCCAAAGCGCAAGATCGAATCGCTGATGAAGGATGCCGGCATCGTGCGCAACCGCGCGAAGATCGATGGCGCGGTATTGTCGGCACGGGCCTGGCTTGAGATCATGGAGAGCGGGCCGGGATTTTCAACCCTGCTTTGGGATCACCTCGACGGCAAGCCGAAGCTCAACAATTTTCGCACCACCAAGCAGGTGCCGGCGGCGACCCTGCTTTCACACAAAATATCGAAGGAGCTCATCGCACACGGTTTCAAATTCGTGGGGCCAACCATCGTCTACGCTTTCATGCAGGCCGTCGGCATGGTCAATGACCATCTCGTGACGTGCCATCGCCATGCAGCCTGCGCTAATCTCGCCAGAAAGCGATGACCAAGCCGACAAAAACGGCACGAGGCTCGAAAACCGCTCCGCGTGCGTGGCAGCGCATGCTCTCCGGTCGACGCCTCGACCTGCTCGACCCCTCCCCGCTCGACGTGGAAGTGGAGGACATCGCGCACGGGCTCGCACGAGTGGCGCGCTGGAATGGACAGACCCAAGGCGCGTATATTTTCTCAGTCGCCCAGCACGTACTGCTGGTCGAGGCGTTGGCACGTGCCAAAGTTCCGCGGCTCGACCGCAATGGACGTCTGGCCGTATTGCTCCACGATGCGCCGGAATACGTCATCGGGGACATGATCTCACCGTTTAAGGCCGCGATCGGTGATAGTTACAAGGCTGTGGAGAAGCGACTCCTCGCCGCCATTCATCTGCGCTTCGGCCTTCCAGCGAGACTGCCCGAGAGCGTGCAAAATCTGATCAAGGCAGCCGACCGCAGCGCAGCCTATCTCGAGGCCACGCGGCTCGCCGGGTTCGCCGATGACGAGGCACGGAAATTTTTCGGCCCGCCGCCGAAATTCTCTGCCGCGCTCGAGCGTGATTATCTCAGCCCCTGGACGGTCGGGACTGCACAGGCGCGTTACCGCGAACGCTTCGAAAAACTTCTGCGCGCCTGAGGCTTTTCATCACACCATCCAGATCATAGGTATGAGACAAGAATCGCCTATTGTTGGCATATGATCCACGTCTGTTCACTCGCGCGGCTGCGCGCGACGGTCGATGAGACCGGAGCGCGCCATATCGTCACCCTGCTGCGGCTCGTCGACCGGGTGCAGCGGCCAACGCATATTGCGCCTGAGAACCATCTGGTGCTTGCGGTCGACGACATCACCACGCCGATCGCCGGCTACACTGCGCCGGCGCATGAGCATGTGCAGCGCCTCATCGATTTCGTCAACGCCTGGGATCGCACGACGCCGATGGTGATGCACTGCTTCGCTGGCATTAGCCGCTCGACCGCCGGCGCCTATGTGGCGGCCTGCGCGCTCAATCCGCAGCGTGACGAGATGCAAATTGCCTGGGACATTCGCCGGGCATCGCGCACGGCACAGCCGAATTCGCGGATCGTCTCGATCGCGGACCGCCTGCTCAAGCGGGACGGCCGCATGATGCAGGCGATCGACGCTATCGGTCTTGGTGACGCGGCGGCCGAAGGCGACCCGTTCCAACTTGACATTGCCTGAACATTCCATTCGTCGTGCGCAGGCTTGACCCGCGCAGCCCTCTTCCCTGACAAAGTAATGGACTGCCGGGGCGGACCTGGCCACGAGCGGAGAAAGGGGGCGTTGTGAGCAGCAAAACCTACGGCGTCGTCACGCCGGATGTTCTCAAATCCTATGATGGCCTCGGTTTCCTGAAAGGCATCATCGACGGCACGGTGCCGAACCCGCCGATCAGCGAGCTGCTGGGCTTCCATCTGGTCGAGGTCGATAAAGGCCACGCGGTGTTTGAGGGCGTGCCGGAATTTCGCCACTACAACCCGATCGGCACCGTGCACGCCGGCTTCGCCGCGACGCTGCTCGATTCCGCACTCGGTTGCGCGATTTTTTCTACCATCGCCAAGGGCGATGCCTGGACGACGCTCGAGCTCAAGTTCAATCTGGTACGCCCCATCACCAAGGACACCGGCCCGGTGCGCGCGGAAGGGCGCATCGTGCATCGCGGACGCACGGTCGCAACCTCAGAGGGCGATCTCAAGGATCGCGCCGGCAAGATTTATGCGCACGCCACCACAACGTGCATGATCTTCCCGGCGAAGGGGTGAACGTTAGTCATTGTCGGCGGTGAGCGATGGACGCAAGCCCAGCGGCTGCGCGCTGTTCGAACGGTGCACGCTGTGGGCCACGATCGTCCGCCCGCCGTGCCGGGTAAATTCGCAGGAGGCGAAGCCCAATCCTGAAATCGACCCGCGGAAAGTGGTGTCGCTCGTGCGCTCGAGGTTGAAGCAAGGTTGGAGCGGCAGGCCACGCAGGGAGGCGCAAACAGACTCGCCTCTCACTTGCAGTGTGTTGGCTGGCAGCTGCGCGTAGCGCACCGGGCCCGACCCCTGGAATTGAATGGAGCCAGCGACCGAGCCGTCGGAATTGATGCGGCCCTGCCCGCGGGTGCCTTCGAAACAAGTGTAGTTGAACATTTTGCCGATGACGAACTGACGAGCCTCATCGGCGCTCATCTCGCCGGCTACTGCCGGCAGCGCGGCCAGCAGGCCGACCGTCAATGCAATACCACGCAACATTCTCCGTACTCCGACTGACGCAACACTGTACTTTACTGCACATTCGGCTCAGTTTTTAAGCCTAACAGATTATGCACGACTTTCGTCGACAAATCCTGAACGCGTTTACGAGATTTTGACCACGATCCGGCCGCGCACACGCCCGGTTAGTATGTCTGGCGCGACGCCTAACACGTCGGAAAGGCCTATTTCCCGGGTGATAACGGCCAGTTTTTGGCGGTCCAGGTCACTTTCCAGGCGTTTCCAGGCTTCCCGGCGGCGATCCAGGGGGCACATCACAGAATCGATGCCGTAAAGGCACACCCCGCGCAGAATGAACGGAGCGACCGAGCCCGGCAGATCCATGCCAGCGGCAAGCCCGCAGGCAGCTACCGCCCCCCCATAACGGGTCATCGACAGCAGGTTTGCCAGCGTAGTCGAACCCACCGCATCGATCGCACCAGCCCAACGCTCCTTCGCAAGCGGCTTGGCAGGCCCTGCGAGTTCCTTGCGGTCCACGATCTCGGCGGCGCCCAATCCTTTCAGGTAGTCGGCCTCCTGCGGCCGGCCCGTCACGGCGTGGACTGCAAAGCCACGCTTGGCGAGGATCGCGATCGCTACCGAACCGACGCCGCCAGCCGCGCCGGTCACAGCGATCGGACCGTTTGCTGGCGTAAGGCCGTGGCGCTCCAAGGCCATGACCGCCAACATAGCGGTGTAGCCCGCGGTACCAATCGACATGGCGTCGCGCGCGCTCAAGGTTTTGGGCAGCGGCACCAGCCAGTCGCCTTTCACCCGCGCTTTCTCAGCGTAAGCGCCTAGATGCGTCTCGCCGCAACCCCAGCCGTTGAGGATGACCTTATCGCCCGGCTTCCAGCCGGCGTGGCTGGACATTTCGACCGTACCGGCGAAGTCGATGCCGGCGATCATCGGGAACCGGCGCACAACGGGCGCCTTGCCGGTGATTGCGAGCCCGTCCTTGTAATTGATCGTGGAATATTCAACGTGGACGGTGACGTCGCCGTCCATCAGATTTGCTTCGTCGAAATCAGCGAGCGCGGCCTTGGTGCCACCGTCCGTCTTCTCGATTACGATTGCCTTGAATGTCGTCACGTCCGCCTCGCCGGTGAATCCCAGGCATTCATGGCGCGAGCGGGGCCGCCGTGCAAGCGCCTCAGGCGGGCGCCATCGCGGCCCGCGCGATCGGCTTTTCCACGATCGGCAGATTGATCACTGCCGAAAGCACGCCGAACAGCACCGAAAGCCACCAAACCAGGTTGTAGGAGCCGGTGCGCTCGAATGCGATACCGCCGATGAGCACGCCGAGAAAACCGCCGACCTGGTGGCTGAAAAAGGCAAAGCCAAACAGCATCGCCAACCAGCGTGTGCCGAACATCACAGCGACTAGCGCCGACGTCGGTGGCACAGTCGACAGCCACATGAGGCCAGTGACGGCGGCAAAGACGAGCGTCGCCAACGGGCTCGCGGGCAGCGTGATGAAGACGACAATGGCGGCTGCCCGAGTGAAGTAGATGATCGACAGCAGGTAACGCTTGGGCATTCTGTTGCTGAGCCAGCCTGAACTCAATGAACCGACAATGTTGAAGATGCCGATGACGGCGAGCGTCCAGCCGCCGATCTCCGCCGAAAGGCCGCGGTCAATCAGATAAGACGGCAGATGCACTGTGATGAAGGCGAGCTGAAAGCCACACGTGAAGAAACCGAGGACTAGCAGAACATAACTGCGATGGCCAAACGCTTCCGCGAATGCCTGCCGCGCCGATTGCGTCGGTTTCGCTACCGCCGCTGGCCCTGTTGGCGCAGCGGGCGTCGCGAGTGCAAGCGATAACGGTAGAATCAGCAGAGTGACACCACCGAAGATCAACAACGTTTCCTGCCAGCCGAATTTCTCCATCAAGGCGACTGCGATCGGGGAATAAAGGAATTGTCCAAACGAACCGGCGGCGGTGCCAGCGCCGAACGCAAGCGAGCGCCATTTTTCCGGCAGTAATTTGCCGAAGGCGCCAAGCACGATATTGAACGAGCAGCCAGACAGCCCGAGGCCGATGAGCACGCCGGCGGACAGATCGAGCGCTTCGGGCGTAGTCGACTGTGCCATGATCACGAGGCCGAGAGCATAGAGAAGTGCACCGACGCAGAGCACCCGATTGGTACCGAAGCGGTCAGCTATCGCGCCAGCGAAGGGCTGGCCGATTCCCCACAACAGATTCTGGATGGCAACAGCGAGGGCGAAAACGTCGCGGCCCCAGTTATTGGTCTGGGACAGGGGCGTGAGGAAAAAGCCGAGCGAAGAGCGCGGACCAAAGCTGATCATCGCGATCAAGCAACCACATGCGACCACCACAGCGGGCGTGCGCCATCCGATGGCCGATGCCGGCCTATAGGTCGTGCCTTCTACAGACATTATAAAGAGATCTCCGGCGCGATTAGGCGCGGACCATATAGGGTCCCAGCCCCGGCCAAAAACGATAATTCGTGATCCTGGCCATTTGCGCCACGTATGGCTCAGCCGGACGGAACTATTTGCGAGCGCTCCGGAGACCCGACGCTCGCCCTTCCTCTGACCTGAGCCATTCAAGGCTATGACTTACAGGGCCTTTTGCTTCCTCATTGGCGGCTTCCTTTTCGGTTGTCGCCGCATCGCCCCAGGTGGGCTCGTCTTCGCCGTCGCCCCATGCGCGTGGGCGATAGAAGGTATGCACCCCGAGCTTGTAGATTTTCTTCATCTCATTAACCCAATCCGGGTGTACCCAGTAGGCATGGTAGTGAGTCGATTTGGACACTTCCGGCATCCACAATTTGCCGTCGAGCATGTCACGCGCGATGCGCTTGGCACGCTCCCACGCATCAGGTTCCGTGACAATATCGGGGATGCCGTCGCAGGCGAAAGTGAACTGGCACGACAGATGCCGGTGTGAATTCTGATAGACGACGCCGCAAACGTCATTCGGATAGAACGGCGAGAACACGCGGTTCATCACGACTTGAGCCACGGCTATTTGCCCGCGCACCGATTCGCCGCGCGCCTCGAAATACACTGCATTGGCCAGACATTTTTCGGCCTTGGCACGCGCTGTGCCGGCAAGCGCTAAACGCTCGGCCGGGGATCGAGGCCGTTGATCGACGCCGGTGACCTCGCCCTTGTTGGCGACGCTTTCGCCTCCCGTGCCCTCTCCATCCGGCGAAGGTGGCGCAAGCGCTGAATGTTTGATGTCAGGATCGCCGTGCGAGGCTAGCACGACCGGCGCCTCGCCAGGCGCCCAAGGCGCGATTTCCTCCCGACTGCCAGCCATCGAATCAATTCCGAAGAAGAGCTGTGCTGCCTCTTTGCCGGCGGGATTGCGGGGCGCGCTTGGCGTCAGATTGGCGGGCGGGATATCGGCGTAAGGCAGATCGACATCGGGCGTCGACGATTTTTCGCCCGGGGCGGTCACGAACTCGTATTGCGAGTACGGGTCGAACCTGGCCGCCGTTTCATCTTTCTTTGACGGTGTATCAGCTTCGGCCTCCGAAGCTGGCTCTGGAGGCAACGGCGGCAGAGGCTCGCGCGGCCGCGTGATCAGCGAATCTTGCTTGGCCTTGCGGTTCGCCTTGGGAAATTGTAGCGGCGCCGTTGCGTCACCAAGCGGCTGCTTGCCGATCGAACTGGTTATGTCTGCGGGATCGAAGTTGGCCAGCGCATAAATCGGCGGGTGTGGAATTGCGGTGCCGACCGGCCTTGGTAGGCTAAACATGGCGGCGTGGATGGTGCCGAAGGGAGACGCGATCAAATGCTGTTGCCAGCGCTTGGCGACGCCCGGCTGGCGGGCGAGCAGGGCGCCCAAATCCTGAAACGCGATCCTCTCGGGGGGCAGCGCAATCAGCATCGCTCCAATAGCGATGGAAGCGGCTCCTCTTCGCCGCCGACGCCCAAGCGGTACTGCTCCCCATTTACTCAACGCCACACCGCAACGTCCTGCCCCCGCCCCGCCGCCGGGTGGCGACAGTGCGACAGTTTTTTATTGGCTGATTAACCTTGCGAAGGCGTTAATTGCGCAACAGGTCGTGCGGAGTGCGTAAACACTTAGTCAACGGACGATGAATAAACATTAACTATGTCGCAATCGCTACCGCCCCATAATTCCTGCACAGTCAATTCGCGGGCCGGTGTATATTCACATCCATCCTACCGAGTTTCCGCTCGAGAGGCGCTACGCCTGACTTGCCACTGCCTTACCAAGGGCTGCTTGCGCAGCCGCAAGGCGCGCAATCGGCACACGGAAGGGCGAGCAGGAGACGTAGTCAAGCTTGGCTTCGTGACAGAAGGCGACCGACGCGGGATCGCCACCATGTTCGCCGCAAATACCAACCTTGAGCTTGGGGCGAACTTTACGGCCGCGTTCGACGCCGATTTTGACCAATTCGCCGACACCTTGTTGATCGATCGACACGAACGGGTCGACGGAGAGAATGCCGCGCGCTGTGTAGATACCGAGGAAGCTCGCTGCATCATCACGCGAAATGCCAAAGGTGGTTTGAGTCAGATCGTTGGTGCCGAATGAAAAGAACTCGGCGCTTTGCGCAATTTCGCCGGCCATCAAGGAAGCACGCGGCAGTTCAATCATCGTTCCGACCTGGTAGTCGACCTTGACGCCTTTCTCCTTTGCCACGGCCTGCGCCATCGCATCGATGCGCGCCTTGACCAGGTCGAGCTCAGCCTTGGTGGCGATCAACGGCACCATGACTTCCGGCGCCACGGACTTGCCAGTGGCCATAGCGACTTCTACCGCAGCCTCAAAAATAGCACGCGCCTGCATCTCGGCGATTTCCGGATAGGCGATGGCGATGCGGCACCCGCGGAATCCGAGCATCGGATTGAACTCGGATAGTTCGCTCGCACGGGCGGCCAGCTTCTTCGGGTCAGCCCCCATGGCGGCGGCGACTTCAGCGATCTCCTCCTCACCATGAGGCAGAAACTCGTGCAGCGGCGGGTCTAGCAGCCGGATGGTCACCGGACGGCCTGCCATGATCTCGAACAGCTCGACGAAATCGGCGCGTTGCATCGGTAAGAGCTTGGCGATTGCCGCGCGCCGCGACTTCTCGTCATCGGCGAGGATCATCTCGCGCACGGCCTGGATGCGCCCCTCATCGAAGAACATGTGTTCGGTGCGGCAGAGACCAATGCCCTCGGCGCCGAAACGAACTGCAGCCTTCGCGTCTGCTGGTGTATCAGCATTGGCGCGCACGCCAAGGCGGCGCACCTTGTCGGCCCAGCCGATCAAGGTCGCGAATTCGCCGGACAACTGTGGCTCGATCATATCGACCTTGCCGACCAATACCTGTCCGGTGGATCCATCGACCGTGATATAATCGCCCTTTTTAAATGTCTGACTTCCGGCGGTCATGGTACCCGCGGCGTAGTCGATGCGCAGGGAGCCCGCGCCGGAGACGCAAGGCTTGCCCATGCCACGCGCAACAACGGCTGCGTGCGACGTCATGCCACCGCGAGCCGTCAGGATGCCTTCAGCCGCGTGCATGCCGTGGATGTCCTCGGGCGAAGTTTCGACACGCACCAGGACAACCTTTTTCCCATCGGACTTAAGCTGGGCCGCTTCGTCGGGTGAAAATACGATTTCACCGCTGGCAGCGCCGGGCGAAGCCGGCAGGCCGGTGGCGATGACGCGTCGATGCGCGCGCGGGTCGATGGTCGGATGCAACAACTGATCGAGCGTAAGCGGGTCGACGCGCAGCACCGCATCGTTCTTTGAAATCAGTCCTTCGTTGGCGAGCTCGACGGCGATGCGGAGCGCGGCCTTGGCAGTGCGCTTGCCGGAGCGCGTCTGCAACATCCACAACTTGCCCTGCTCTACAGTAAACTCGAGATCCTGCATGTCACGGTAGTGGCGCTCGAGAACATTGTAGATGCGCTTGAGCTCGCTATAGGCCTTCGGCAGTGTGTATTCCATTGACGGCTTGTCGGAACCCGCCTCCTTGCGCGCCGCCTCGCTGATTTCCTGCGGGGTGCGGATGCCGGCCACCACATCCTCGCCCTGCGCGTTGATCAGAAACTCACCATAGAGCTTCTTCTCGCCGGTCGACGGATTGCGGGTGAAGGCAACGCCGGTTGCCGAGGTGTCGCCCATATTGCCGAACACCATGGCTTGCACATTCACCGCCGTGCCCCAACTTTCCGGGAGATTGTGTAATTTGCGATACGTGATGGCACGTTGGTTCATCCAGGAGCCGAACACGGCTCCGATTGCGCCCCAAAGCTGCTGGTGCGGGTCCTGCGGAAAATCCTGGCCCAGCTCGTCCTTGACGCGCTTCTTGTAACGCACGACCAGCTCGGCCCAATCATCGGCGGAAAGATCAGTGTCGAGGCTGTAACCCTGCCGCTCCTTGTGATGGTCCAGCAGTTCCTCGAAATGCTCGTGGCCAACGCCGAGCACCACATCCGAATACATGGTGATAAAGCGGCGGTAGCTGTCATAGGCAAAACGCCGGTCGCCGGATTTCTTCGCGAGCGCTTCAACAGTCTCGTCGTTGAGACCGAGATTGAGCACAGTGTCCATCATGCCGGGCATTGACGCGCGGGCGCCCGAGCGCACCGAGACCAGCAGTGGATTGGATTTGTCGCCGAACGTCTTGCCGGTGAGGCGACCGACTTGCGCCAGCGCTTTCTCAACCTGAGCGCGCAAGTCCTTCGGGTACTGCCTGTTGTGCGCGTAATAGTAAGTGCAGAGCTCAGTGGAAATCGTAAAGCCGGGCGGGACCGGGAGACCTAGATTGGCCATCTCGGCAAGTCCGGCGCCCTTGCCGCCCAGGAGGTTACGCATGGAGGCCTTGCCCTCGGCGCGGCCGCCACCGAAGCCGTAGACCCACCTGCCCTTGGAACGACCGACAGCCGCTTTTGGCTTGGGCCGGGCCGCCTTCCGTACCGGCCGTTTCTTGCTCTTTACGCTAACACGCGAACGTTTTCGTTTGGCCATATGTCAAGCAACGTTTGTGGGACGACGGCCCTTAAAAGCACCGCCAAATGGTCCGGCGCAAGCCCGGAATTCGAATTAGCGGAAAAGACCGATGCCGAGCAGGCCAATAAGGATCAGATAGACGGCGACGATAATGTTGAGAAGCCGCGGAATGACAAGAATAAGAATACCGGCGACGAGTGCGACAATAGGCTGCAAATGCGCAATACTGATGGTCATGATGTACTCCCTGTTGATTGCCGATGGAATTGAAACGACAAGATGGCGAGAGCGTTCCGTGTGAGATGTGATGCCTTCCAAGCGCAAGCGTCGACAGTTGAGGGCTAGCCCTCGATCTTCGAGAAATCCGCCACAGCACGGGTTGCCTCGCGTATCTCATTGAGCAGCTTGAGTCGGTTCTCGCGCAAGGCTATGTCGTCGACATTGACTGTGACCTTGTCGAAGAAAACGTCGACGTGGGGGCGAAGCTTGGCCATGGCGCGCATAGCAGCGGCGAAGTCTTCCTTGGCAACGGCGCCGGAGGCTTCCTTTTTGGCGATGTCGATTGCCTCTGCCAGCCCTTTTTCTTCGGGCAATTGATAGCGCTTTGAATCAGGCGCGCCGGTATAGTCGCGCTTGTCCTTCTTTTCCTCGATGCGAATGATATTGGTCGCGCGCTTGTAGCCGGCGAGCAGGTTTTTGCCGTCATCGCTGTCGAGAAATTTCCCGAGCGCTTCGACGCGACGCATGATCATCAGTAAATCGTCCTGGCCGGACAGCGAAAACACAGCATCGACCAGATCGTGCCGCGCACCTTGTTCGCGGAGTTGCACCTTCAGGCGGTCGGCGAGGAATGCGATCAGATCATAAGTCTGACGCAGATAAGTATGCGCCTGTACAAGCAGCGGCTTGGCGACCTGCTTGGTTTTCTCGGAAACGAGCACTTCGAGCTTGACGGCCAGCTCAATATCGCTCGCGCTGATCTTGGCGATCTGTTCGTTGAGGGGATGCAGCATTGTGATAGCGCTGGCAAGCGCTTCATCGCGCGCGACCGAGCCAAAGTGCCCCCAGAAAAGTGCGCGCAGTGGTAATCGCAATTCGTTTTCAACAACGATCCGGATAATTCCCAGCGCCGCCCTTCTCAGCGCGTAGGGATCCTTCGAACCCGTAGGCTTTTCGTCGATCGCCCAGAAGCCAACGAGCGTATCGACCTTGTCGGCCAGTGCTACCGTTATCGCCACCGGATCACCTGGAACCAAGTCGTCCGGCCCTTTCGGCTTGTAGTGATCTTCAATTGCGTGCGCGACCGATTCATCCTCGCCCTGCACCTCAGCATAGTAACGACCCATCAGACCTTGCAGTTCAGGGAATTCGCCAACCACTTCGGTCAAAAGGTCGGTCTTGCAAAGTTGCGCAGCCCGCTCGGCCTGCGCCGTCTTGGCACCGACGATGGGCGCAATCTGCGCGGCGAGTGCCACAATGCGCGCAATGCGCTCGGCCTGGGTGCCTAACTTCTCGTGGAAAACAATCTGCTCGAATTTCGGCAGCCGGTCTTCCAGTCGAATCTCCACGTCGGTGTCGTAGAAGAATTTGGCGTCGGAGAGCCGAGCTCGGATCACGCGTTCATTGCCAGCGACAATCGCTTTGCCGCCGTCGGACGCTTCTTCGTTGGCGACCAGGATGAACTTGTTGACGAGCTTTGCCGTTTCCGGGTCGCGCAGGACAAAGCATTTCTGGTTGTTGCGGATGGTGGCGCGGATGACTTCGCCGGGGATTGATAGAAAGGCCTGATCGAAGGTCCCCATCAACGTGACCGGCCACTCGACCAGTGCGGCAACTTCGGCCAGCAAGCCATCATCCTCCACAAGCTCGAAGCCTTGCGCGAAGGCGAGGTTCTTGGCGTCAGCATGGATCATGTTGGCGCGACGCGCTGGATCGAGCACGACTTTGGCATTTTCCAGCTTGGCGACGTAGTCATCGAAGCGTTTCACCTTGATTGGCGCGGGCGCCATGAACCGGTGGCCGCGCGTCTCGTTGCCACTCTTGATGCCATCAATATCGAGCGGCACAACGACCGGCTCTTCGGTCTCGGGACCAAATGTTGCGACGATGGAATGTAACGGACGCACCCATGACAAGGCGCCCGGCGTCGCGGAACGAGCGCCCCAGCGCATCGACTTCGGCCAGGGGAAAGTTGCGATCGTCGCGTGCAACACATCCTTGATGACATCAACTGCTGGCCGGCCGGGCCTGTCGATCACCGCGACGTAAAAATCGCCCTTCTTGTCGGGTTGTACCTTGGCTTCGCTGATCGACCTCAAGCCTGCGGCTTTCAGGAAACCGGTGACGGCGTTATCAGGCGCGCCGACACGCGGGCCTTTTTTCTCTTCCTTCACGTCGGGCTGTTTCGCTGGAATCCCATGCACTGTCAGCGCAAGCCGACGCGGCGTAGCAAACGCATTTGCCCCCTCGTACGTTAGTCCTTCCGCCACCAGCCTGTCAGTGACGAGCTTGCGTAAATCGTCGGCAGCGCGCGCCTGCATGCGCGCGGGGATTTCCTCAGACAAAAATTCGAGAAGCAGGTCGGGCATGTCGGCCAGAGCTTGAAAGGATTGGTCACGCGGTCTGCCTAGCAAGGTGGCCCGCCGCTGTCACGCGTGCCGCTGACTTTACCAGCCCCCTCCTCCGCCACCGCCACTGGAGCCGCCACCGCGGCCGGAAAAAACCCGAGGAGCCCGACGAGGCCGTCATCGCACTGGCAAGAGCGCCACTCGTGCTCGATACCGAAGACGATACCGCATTCTCCAAACTGCTGCCGGACCAACCGAGCGCCCACGGGCACACCCCCAGCAGATCTTGCCGGCCTCGACTTCGCCCGCAATCGGCGCACGGCCGCCGATTTCCGGATCGCTCATGTCGCGCCCCCGCCGTCCGTCGCGAGCCAGGCTTCACCGCAGGCCTTTGCCAATTCGCGCACGCGCAAAATGTAGCTCTGACGCTCGGTGACTGAAATCACGCCGCGTGCATCCAGCAGATTGAAGACGTGACTGGCTTTGATGCACTGGTCGTAAGCCGGCAGCGCCATCAGATGGCGCTCTTTCTTGCCGTTCGCCCAGCCCGCGGCGAGATATTTCTGACAGGCAGCTTCCGCCATCTTGAATTGCTCGAACAGCATCACGGTGTCTGCAAATTCAAAATTATGCCGGGAATATTCCTGCTCCGCTTGCAGAAACACCTGACCATAAGTGACTTTCTTCTCGTCGGTGCGCCCGTTGAAGTTCAGATCAAAGACATTGTCGACGCCCTGCACATACATCGCCAGCCGCTCGAGCCCGTAAGTGAGTTCGCCGGCCACAGGTGCGCACTCAAAACCGGCCACCTGCTGGAAATAAGTGAATTGCGAAACTTCCATGCCGTCGCACCAGCATTCCCAGCCCAGCCCCCATGCACCCAGCGTCGGGCTTTCCCAGTCGTCTTCGACAAAGCGGATGTCGTGGATCTTGGGATCGATGCCTATGGCTTTAAGCGAGTTGAGATAGAGATCCTGAATGTCCGGCGGCGATGGTTTGAGGATCACCTGAAACTGGTAGTAGTGCTGCAACCGGTTTGGATTTTCGCCGTAGCGGCCATCCTTCGGACGGCGTGAGGGTTGCACATATGCGGCGTTCCACGGCTTCGGTCCGAGCGCGCGCAGTGTCGTGGCCGGGTGAAAAGTCCCTGCCCCGACTTCCATGTCGTAAGGCTGCAATATGACGCAGCCCCAACTCGCCCAATACTGCTGCAGCGCAAGAATTAGTCCCTGGAACGACCGTGATGGGTCCAGGTTGCCTTGATGCAAGTCGTCGCTGGCGCGAAGTTTGGCTTCAGCCATCGGAAAGATACTGATTCTTAAGCACGGGAATAGATTCGACCCTAGAGGCGGCCCCAAAGAGGGTCAAGTCGAGGTCCATTTACGCGATATTGAATGGCGGCTGATACCCACGCGATCCGAGAAGAAAAAGGCATGGTCGCGTAGGGGAAATCCAGTGGTCGAGTTTCAACTCATTGGTTGGGTACTGATCTTGTTGTTCTTCGGCGCTATGGTCGGCGGGCATCGAGGCGTGGCCGACCGTTGATCGGCTAGTCGACAACCAAAATCGCCAGGTTTTTAAAGCCGGTATTCGCCTGTCATCGGATCGCGGCGAAGCGTCGGGCGATTTTCAGCATCGGTAATTTTCACCTTCACGCGCCTGGCCTGATCGAGCTCCTCATTGATCCGGCGCGCTTCCTTAACCGCCCAATGCACAACCATGGCGCCGCCCAATGCGGCGAGCGACCACTTCAGTAGCGGCGAGAGCAAAAACGACGGCATAGGCAGCTCCGATCGGATATCGAAAGCGAAAGGTCGGTTGCGAAGGCGGCATTTTCGGGGCGGATCGCGTCTCGCGCAAGTTGCCGCAGGCAGAGCCGCGTTGGCCTCCCTTTGACAGGCTTCGCCTATCGGGATTTACGGCGGATAGGCTAAGCTTACCCGGGGTTTATTTGTCAGAGGCGTCATAACGGCCGTCGCCTTGAATGGCCGGCCTGGGGAGAAGCCATGAGCAGCCATGTGAAGGCGGGTTGCGCCATATCGACTTTGGTCGCCGCCCTTGCATTGTTACCGCTTTTGTTCGAATCGTGCGCTGCAGCG
>DASWAK010000404.1:0-4561 GCA_036391175.1 Pseudolabrys sp. | reverse complement strand
GTCTCCGCTACCTCGTAGGTAAAAACGCCACATTCGCCGATCCCGTGGTGATGCACATGCAACATAATTCTTGTGGCAGCTTCATGATCCTTGCCGAAGAACCGCTCCAGCACGTGCACAACGAACTCCATGGGAGTGTAGTCGTCATTGAGAATGAGCACCCGGTACATGTTTGGCCGCTTGGTTTGCGGCTTGGTCTTGGTGATAACAGCGGTGCCCGGCCCACCCTCGGTCCGGCGCTTGCGATCGTCATCAGCCATCCGCGGCGCAGCGCCACGCGGCTTGGCCGTGCGAGTTGGACGGGTCTTGCTGGCTCGAGGCATCATGGTTAGGCCAAGGCAAATAACCTTCCTGGAGGTTGCACCATGGCCGCGCCGGCACGTGGCCAAGCACTATCATAGAGACCCGGGCACAACTATTCCAAGTCGCCAATTCGCTTAAGGCTGCCTCGTTCCGGGACAAAGAGCAAAACTTCCGCGATTTTAGGCACACAAATCCAGATAACTATTGCTTAAACGATCGCAACGCCTGCTTTCCTTAAACCGCCACGCCGACTTAATCCTGCGCGGTAGGATGGGTCTGCCATCCCAAATCCAAGGGGCGTGTCCTGACAGCGGCGCCTGGCGGCTAGCCCATTTAAACCCGGCCCCAAACAAAAGCCCGGCCAATTGAGCCGGGCTTTGCATTCCAATACGCTTACGCAACATCACACAACGAACGCAAACAACTCACGCTACCAACTTACGCGACGCGACTTACTTCGCCTTCGCCATCAAAGTTTCGAACGGCTTGTAGGTCTCCTTGGCCAGATCGGCATAGAGCTCGCCGATTTTGGAGGCCTTGGCCACAAAACCCTCATAGGCGGTCTTGGCGTATTCGGTCTGCACCTCAATCGCCTTGTCGAGCGACTTGACGCCGAAAAGCTTCTCAAGGGCGGCCGTGCCGTCCTCGAACGCCTTCTTCGAATAGTCCGCAACTTCGACCGCGATCGCCTGGCTGCCCTTTGACAGCGCGCCCATCGCTTTTAGCGTGACATCGACGTTGTCTTTGCTGACCTGCTGCAGGTCCTCGAAATTCTTGACCATTTCATCCTCTCCCGGCCCGCGAAGCGGCGCCACTGTGAACTTTGATCCCGGCCTCACCGGAACTAAAGAACTTTATACTGCACTGCACAATAATGTCAAGGAAATTATTGCGGTGCGAAAAGCTCTTAAAAAACAGTGGATTGCCTTAACAACTTGTAAACCGCGTTCTCCTACCGTCGTAAGTTGTCGCACTGCCGACGCGCTACAAAACGGCCACGATGGCGGTCTAACCGGACCGTCACCAGAAACTGGGGTTTGGGGAGAGCGAATGGTGCGTGGGGGAGTCTTTGGCCATCGCGCCTTGCGCAGCGGCATTATCGGCTTGGTGGCCTTGAGCGCCGTCGCGGCCTTCACGGACAATGCGGACGCCCGCCGGGGGCACCGAACCCGAGCAGAGGCTGGCGAAAGCTACAACCCCGCCTATTCCTCGATTGTGGTGGACGCCAATTCCGGCGCCGTGATGGAGGCGGCCAACGCCGACAGCCCACGCCACCCGGCCTCGCTCACCAAAATAATGACCCTTTACCTGCTGTTTGAGCGGCTGGAGCAGAACAAGATAAAGCTCACGACCGATCTGCCGGTGTCGGCTCATGCCGCCGCGCAAGCCCCTTCCAAGCTTGGCCTCAAGCCCGGGGAAACGATCCGCGTCGAGACGGCAATCCGCGCCATCGTCACCAAGTCGGCCAACGATGTGGCCGTCATCGTGGCCGAAGCCCTCGCAGGCGATGAACCAGGCTTTGCGAACTTGATGACCGAAAAGGCGCGCGCGCTCGGTATGACGCAAACTGTATATAGAAATGCGTCAGGTCTGCCCGAGCCCCAACAAATCACAACCGCGCGCGATCAGGCTATTCTCGGCCGTGCCATTCAGGATCGCTTTCCGAATTACTACCACTATTTCGCGACGCGGACGTTCGATTTCCGCGGCAAATCGATCCGAAATCACAATCATCTGCTTGGCACCATTGACGGCGTGGACGGCATCAAGACCGGTTATATTCGCGACTCCGGGTTCAACATCGTCACGTCCGTTCGCCGCGCCAATCGTCATGTTGTGGCAGTCGTATTCGGCGGCCGCACTGCTGATGCGCGCGACGCTCGGGTACGGAGCCTGATCGACAACAACATCAATATTGCCGCGGTCAAGCGGACCGCCCCCCTCGTTGTCGAGGGATGGGAAACCGCACAAGCCCGTAAGGACGGCAAGGACACCAAGGAGAAGGATGTTGACCGCACCGGTTCGGCACCCGTTCGTATTGCATCAGCTGCGCTGACCGCACCGGCTGCACCGTCGGCAATCGATGCGCCACTGCCCGGTTCGACCGACCCGATCAAGCCGAATGCAGTGAAGACGGTCGCAGTCCACCCCGTC
Source organism: Pseudolabrys sp. (assembly GCA_036391175.1). Classification (GTDB taxonomy): domain Bacteria; phylum Pseudomonadota; class Alphaproteobacteria; order Rhizobiales; family Xanthobacteraceae; genus Pseudolabrys. The sequence goes on along the minus strand of DASWAK010000404.1, from coordinate 2,104 downwards.
AATATATATACGGCTGCTTCGCTTTTGCCCTTGCCATCAGATAGCCGGCAACTCGCGCCGGCGCCCGCGGTCGCCAACCCGGCGAACATCACCACCATCCCCACCGTCAGAAGCGAGCCGCCGCCGGCCGCTCCGCCACTGGCGGCTGCGACCCCGCCGGTATCACCTGACCCTGCGCCGCCACCACCCAGCTCTGTCCCGCCACCAGCTGCGGCTGCTGCGCCTATGGCTGCTGCACCATCGCCGGTTTCATCCCGCTCAACACCGCTGCCGGCTGCAAAGCCCGTAGCGCTTGTGGCGCCGCCGCTCAAAGTTGCGTCGGCTGCCAACTCCGTCCCGGCGCCGGCTGTGACCGTCGCACCCGCCACCAAAGCACGTAGCGGCTGGATTATTCAGATCGGCGCCTTGCCGGACGAAAAGGAAGCCAAGCAGCGGCTGGAAACGGCGCAAACTAAGGCCAAGGATCTGCTGGGCAAGGCCGATCCATTTACCGAACGCATTGAGAAGGCCGATAAAGTGCTCTTCCGCGCGCGTTTTGCCGGACTGGAGAAAGTTCAGGCGGAAGCTGCCTGCAAGCACCTCAGACGCAGCGAAATTCCCTGCATGCTCGTGAAGAACTGACAAATAAAGACAACAACAGGGATGCGTCAATCCAGGAGCCGCTGATGGTCAAGTTTGTAGAGTACCTCAGCGATGGCGGCGAAGAAGGATTTCCTTGGCTTCATTGATGCGGGCCGCGAGAAACGTCGAGCCCCCTTGGTCGGGATGCAGTTTCTTCATCAGCGTGCGATGCGCACGGCTGATGTCGTCGCTGCTCGCGCCGGCCTGCAGGCCAAGGATCTGATAGGCCTCCTCCTCCGACATTTTTCCGCTGCTCGACGCGCGCCGCCCCGCTGCCGCGTCCGCTTGCGCGTGCTCACTCCAGCCGGGATCCCGGCGGTCAAGATAAGCCACAAGTAGCGCGCGGCTTTCCTCGTCAACCTCGCTGAGCAGCGCGGCCAGCGTCTTGACATCGAGGCGCTCAAGTTCCACGCCCTGATGGCGGCCGGCGAGAATACGCCCGCGCATCGCGCCGCTATCATGATCGAGCTCCATCTCGAAATACGCCGAACGCACGCGTGATGTCTGCCCACCAGTCTTCTGTGTGCGAGCCGAGAACCCGGCCGGCCCGAACGGCACCCAGCCGAGCAATCCCAGCCCGAACACGCCGAGCGGAATGGCGATACCGAGCTCCCCACGCAAGCCGAGAAATACGGCGAATCCGAGCGCAAGCAACCCGCCGCCAATTTTCGTCACGCGCGCAGCAACTTTTGGATCGGCTTTGGAAATGACATTGAGCGCCCACAAAACGAGCACCAACACGAGTACGCCGAAAATTAGCGCCGGCATGGCTACTTCAGCTGGGCCAGTAGTTTTTGGGCGCTGGATGAACGCTTCTTCGACAGTTCGGCAAGCGCCTTGATGCCGCCTGCAGCATAGGCAGCGACTGCACGCAGTAATTCGGCCAGTTGATGCGCCGAGCCAGCATCGAAGCGGCAATAGGCACCGCGCGATAGCCGCGCGATCTCGCGGTAGGCGTTCTCCGCCACCGGGTCATCCCCTTCCTGGAACATGAAAACGGGAACGCCAAGCAAACCCAATTCGCCGGCGGCCTGACACAAGTCGTCGACCGGCTCTTCCATCGCGTCGCCGACGAACACCAGGGCCTGCACCTTTTGACGCGCATGTTCCTGTCGGGCGTGACTCAAAACCTTGCTGATCTGAGTGTGTCCCCCGCGACAATCGATTCGTGACATCAATTCTGTAAGTCGCTCACTGCCTGCGACCCAGCCGGATGCGCGACATTCATTCAAGCCCCGGAAATAAACCAGTTGGATGTCGAGCCCGCCAATGCTCGCGGCTTCGCGAAACATGTCGGCTTGCAGCGCACAGGCCGTATCCCAGGTCGGCTGGCGACTCATGGTGGCGTCGAGAGCGAAAATCAGCCGCCCGCGGTTGCCTCGCGCAGTCGAAGGCCCGAGAGCGCGCACCTGCTCAATGAAACTCTCGATTTCCGGTTTGGGCGAGACCGGCGCCGGAGTTCGCTCGGATTCCTTGCTCATAG
>DASWAK010000403.1:0-17248 GCA_036391175.1 Pseudolabrys sp. | reverse complement strand
GAATGGCCGTCGTGGACGCCGACCGAAGAAATCAAAAAGCGCATGGACGTGCCGAACTACGTCAGCCCGGGTCCACAAAATCCGATGGGCGCGCGCGCCATGTATCTGTACGAGGGCAACAAAGACACCCTCTACCGCATCCACGGCACCAACCAGCCGGAATATATCGGACAGGCGATCTCCTCGGGCTGCATCCGCATGACCAACGAGGACGTCATCGACCTGTATAAGCGCGTGAAGCCAGGCACGTTGGTCGTCGTACTGGCGCCCAACCAGGGCGACTCCCCGAGACCGCAGGTGGCTTCGACTGCTAACTTCAGGTTTGCGCCAGTTTCAACTGAGTTTCAGTAAAATGAAATGAAAACGGCGCCCCACGGCGGCGCCGTTTTCTGTTTGTGTGCCCCGGGCGCGGCGCTGCACGAAGGTGACGCGCTGGCAGCGGAATCCGGGTAGCGATTTCGGTTGTTGCCGGCTCGCGCGCGTCCCATTGGCACATGGGTAGCCTTGATGGCACTTGATCAAATCGAGATGAAGATGAATATGTGCTTCGTGATGACCCGTGGGAACCGGGCCCGAGCACAGTTGTGAAGGCCGATCCGGCGGGCAATTCCGCCGCCAGCGCCCGCCAGCCACAAAAGTACAACCAAAAGCCGCATCAGGCCCATTTCGGCTCGGATTACGGCATTTATACGGGGTGCCGTGAACTTGGAACCGGTGCTGTGCCATAGCTCACAACGAAACCGTTGCGTCGCCCAACGCGGCGGCTAACCTCAGCCGAACTGGCGAGGGGCGCCGGTCCAAGAAGTCAAATAACCAGGAGGGGAATGCCATGCTTGGCCTGATGCAGGATTGGCCGCTGCTGTGCCATCGCATCATTGACCATGCCGCCACGTTTCATGGCGAGCGCAACGTCATTTCACGCTCGATCGAGGGTCCGATCCATACCACCAACTACGCCGAGATCCGCGCCCGCGCGCTGAAGGTGGCGCAGCGACTGGAGAACGACGGCATCAAGCTTGGCGACCGGGTAGCGACGCTTGCATGGAACACCTGGCGCCATCTGGAAGCCTGGTACGGCATCCTCGGCATTGGTGCAGTCTACCACACTGTCAATCCGCGCCTGTTCCCCGACCAGATCGCCTGGATCGTCAACCACGCTGGCGACCGGATGATGGTCACTGATCTCACTTTCGTGCCGTTGCTGGAAAAGCTCGCCGACAAGCTGCCGACCATCGAGCGCTACGTTCTTCTCACCGATGCAGCCCACATGCCAAAAACCGCGTTGAAGAATGCGGTCGCCTACGAAGACTGGATCGGTGAAGTCGACGGTGACTTCGCCTGGAAAAGCTTCGACGAGAACACCGCCGCAGGCATGTGTTACACCTCTGGCACGACCGGGCATCCGAAGGGCGTGGTCTATTCGCATCGCTCCAATGTGTTGCACGCCTTCATGGCGGCAATGCCGGACTGCAAAGGCCTATCGTCACGCGACATAGTGTTGCCGGTGGTACCTCTGTTCCACGCCAATGGTTGGTCCCTAGCCTTCTCGACGCCGATGGTCGGCGCCACGATGGTGATGCCAGGCGCGAAGCTCGACGGTGCATCGATCTACGAGCTACTCAACACCTACAAAGTCTCGTTCACTGCCGCTGTGCCGACGGTGTGGTTGATGTTGCTGCAAGATCTTGAGAAAACCGGCGGCAAGCTGCCTTACCTGAAGCGCGTTGTGATCGGCGGCTCGGCTTGCCCGCGCGCCATGACCAAGACTTTCCAGGAGAAATATGGCGTCGAGGTTGTCCACGCCTGGGGCATGACCGAAATGAGTCCGCTCGGCTCGCTCTGCACCATGAAGCCCGAATATGCTGTGCTCACCGGCGAGGCGCGCCTCGACGTCGAGATGAAGCAAGGCCATCCGCCGTTCGGCGTGGAAATGAAAATCACTGATGACAGCGGCAAGCCGCTGCCGTGGGATGGCAAGACATTCGGCCGCCTGAAGGTGCGCGGGCCCGCGGTGGCCAAGAGCTACTACATGGTGGAAAGCGATCCGGTGTTCGAAAAGGACGGCTGGTTCGACACAGGCGACGTCGCCACCATGGACCGGTACGGCTACATGCAGATCACCGACCGCTCAAAGGACGTGATCAAGTCGGGCGGCGAATGGATTTCATCCATCGATCTCGAAAACCTGGCGGTCGGCCACCCCAAGGTGGCGGAAGCCGCAGTCATCGGCGTGTCGCATCCGAAGTGGGATGAGCGGCCACTATTGGTGATTGTGCTCAAGAAAGGCGAGAACGCCAGCAAGGAAGATATCCTCGGCTACATGCAGGGCAAGATCGCGAATTGGTGGATGCCGGACGACGTGGTGTTCGTCGACGAAATCCCGCACACGGCGACCGGCAAGATCCAGAAACTCGTCCTGCGCCAGCAATTCAAGGACTATCGATTGCCGACTGCACAAGCGGCGGAGTGATCGGGTTTCGTCGTTCGATTGTGACCCTAAAATTCTTCACGGTACAAAACCCGGCGATCTGCCGGCTTCAAACAATGTTGCAGGTGGCCGCCAACGAGGTGATCGAATGAAGCAAGCCGGCTGTGCCGGCGCCGCATTGGACAATCACCTATCTATATTGTCAAAATTGACGACTGTCGTGTACGCAGTTGAGCTTCGAACGCAGGGAGTTGGTTTCCGGCAGATCCGCCAACTAGAGCATGAGGCGCCTGCAGGAATAGCGTGGCGTGCCTACTCGGCAGCGTGCGGCGTGCTTTGCAGCCGGTCTTGCGCGGCCACGAGGCGTTGCATCACTTTGACGTCGCGATCGCGCAGTTGCAGGCATGCGTCCGCCCAAACTTGGACGATGCGGTCAAGCTCTTCGAGCGCGACTGGATTGACCTCTCGTCCGATCTGATAGACCGAGCGGCTCCCCGTGTGACGCCGCCTGCTGCGCTGGATAAAATCGCGCGCTTCGGCAATGCCTTGGCCGGGTTCGGCAAGAAAGTGGACCAGGCCAGCGTCCTTCATTTCTTCGGCAGTATAGATTCGGCCGCTGAGCATCATCTCCTCGGCAAAAGCTGCTCCAACGCGGCGCGCCACCAGACTGTAGGCGCCCATACCGGGGAACAAGCCGAAAATGTTTTCCGGGAAGCCGAACTTCGCACCACGCTCGGCGATGATGACGTTGAACGAGAGCAGCGACTCAAAGCCACCACCCAGCGCGTCTCCTTGCGCCAGGCCGATCGTAACCATCGGAAGCCCGAGACAATTGATATTCCGGTGCAGAATGCGCACGCAGGATTCGCCATAGGCGACGAGCGCCTGCCGGTCGCGCGCGCGGATCTTGGTCGCAAAGAAATCTAGATCCCCCCCAAGATTAAACACGCCGGGGGTGCGCGACCCGAGCAAAAGATATCGCAAATCGTTCGGGCGGTACTCGAAGGCGGCGATGATGCCACGCTGCCAGGCGTGGAAATCTTCCAGGAAGTCGAGGTTATAGCTTGGCCGGCCGCGCGGCCGCATGAACGTCCACAGCGCGCCTGTTGTGTCATCCCAGGACACTTCCAACTGTTCCAGCTCGAACAACCGGCGTGCGTCGGCGCTCCTCTTCAGATCGATCAGCTGCGGATCAAATGGCAGTTTAGCTGGCGCGGGTGCAAGCGAGTGAGCGTCAACCCCAACCGCTGAACGCGCATCCGATAACGCATACATCGACATTTCTGCGTACCAATTAACAATTTTTTTACCCTAACAGAGGGTTACGGAACTAACAATCGTACGATCCCGCATTGGTGGTGCGCGAAAGCATCGCTAGACTCATTCGCGAACGTTTTTGTGCGGAAAATCCATCCGATATGCGCGTTAACTATGATTAGAAGAAGCTTCTGAGCCTGATTGGGTGGGCAAGATATTTTGCAACCACGCACGCTCACGGAATCCGCGCCTACAAAGATCCATGCGGTGCTGTAGTTCCTCCGAACGGCACATGAAATGGTTCGATGCCGGCGGCGGTAAAGACAATTTTATTGAAATTTTCTTCGAACCAATTCCGGTTGGTTGCCGATAAACGAAGCAATTTGCATCGCATTGAACAGTCGCGGGTATCATCTCCACGTTCGAGAAAGCCGCGCAGGTCGTATGCTGATCAGGAAGTTACTCCAGACCCGCAAGGCGGATGCGGAGCTGCCGAAAGAGATCCGCGCCGCCCTGATCGAGTCGCTCTTTGCGCCGATCGCATCGCTGATCGTGGGCGCCGTCGCGTGCTCGATCATCGGGGCGGCTGTGGCATTGCGCGTCGGCGACCAGTGGATGATGGCCAATTCAATTGCGATCCTCGGGGTCGGTATGCTGCGAGTGGCCTCGGCCCTGTTTTACAAACGCTACAAGGAAGCCCAAAAACAAGCGGCCACAAAGATTTGGGAGCATGTCTACGAATACGGCGCCTGGGGGTTCTCCGCCCTGCTCGGTTTGCTGTGCTGGCAAGCGATTACGCCATCCGTGGACGCATCTTTGCAGCTGGCCGTTACCACGACGACAGCGGGCTACGCGGCCGCGATTTCTGGCCGCAACGCCGGGCGGCCCATTATTGCCGTCGGCCAGCTCACCTTGTGCACACTGCCAATGGCCGTCGCATTGCTGGCCTATCCCGACTGGGTGCACAAGGCGCAGGGCTTCGTGGTGCTGTTGTTCATCTACGGGATGATGGACATTACGCTCAGCATCCGTGACATCATCATTCAGGCTCTGACGATGACGCGCAAAGAAGCGGCGCTTGCCGCGCGTTTCGAGGAGCAGGCGAACCGCTTCGACATCGCGCTCAACAATATGTCGCATGGGCTGTGCATGCTCGACGAGCAAAACCGCCTGCAGGTCTGGAACGAGCGATTCCTGGAATTACTCCACCTCAAAGACGTACCCGTCCGCGTGGGCATGCGGGTTTCGCAGTTGATTCGCCACAGCATCCGCGCTGGCAATCACAGGGCCAAGAGCGTGAAGAAGGTCTTCAACGATCTGGCGCACGGGCTTCAGCAGGACCGGTTCGACCAGGTCCAAACCTCACCCGACGGCGATCGTATCATCGCAGTCTCCCGGAGAATGATGGCCGGCGGCGGCTCGGTCGTCATTCTTGAAGACGTGACCGAAAGCAAGCGCGCGCAGGAGCGAATCACGCATCTTGCCAAATATGATGACCTCACGGGTCTTGCCAACCGCAACCAGTTCCGCGAGCGCATCAACGGCATGCTCGCAGCAATGCATAAGGGCAAGAGCCACATCGCTATCCATTTGATCGATCTCGACCGCTTCAAGGCGATCAACGACACTCTCGGCCATCCGATTGGCGATAAATTGCTCAAAGAAGTCGCGTCGCGGCTCAAGACTGTCATCCGTCCGGGCGACATGATCACGCGATTCGGCGGCGACGAATTCGTAGTGCTGCAGGTCGGTACTGAGCGTTATCGAGACGCCAAGTGGCTTGCCGAGCGCCTCGCTCGGACGCTCAAGGATCCGTTCGACATCGATGGCCATCGCATCGACATCGGCGCTTCAGTCGGCATCGCCATGGCGCCCATGGACGGCGTCGACGCAGACCAGCTCTTGAAGAAGGCCGACATGGCGCTTTACGCGGCCAAGAACGGCGGCGGCGGCGATCATCGTTTCTTTGCCGTGGAGATGGAGGAAGCAGCGCAAGAGCGCCGCGCGCTGGAACTCGACTTGCGCGAAGCGCTCGCGTCGGGGCAGTTCTTGCTTTATTTTCAGCCGCTGGTCGATTTGCGCAGCGGCCGCGTGACCACCTGCGAAGCGTTGCTACGCTGGCAACACCCGACACGTGGAATGGTGCTGCCGTCGGTCTTTATCCCAATTGCCGAAGAGACTGGCCTGATTATCGCCCTGGGCGAATGGGTATTGCAGCGCGCCTGCTTCGAATCTGCGAAATTGCCAAAAAGCGTCAAGGTTGCCGTCAATCTTTCGCCGGTACAATTCCGGGATCGCGGCCTTGCCTTGCAGGTCGTATCGGCGGTGGCAAAGGCAGGACTTCCGGCGCAACGGCTGGAGCTGGAAGTCACCGAACGTCTGCTGCTCGAGGATAGCGACGGAACGCTGGCGGTCATGGAGCAGCTCAAGAATCTCGGCGTCGGCATTTCGCTCGACGACTTCGGGACCGGCTACTCTTCGCTAAACTACCTGCGCACGTTCCCGTTCCAGAAGATCAAAATCGACCGATCGTTCATTCGTGGCCTTGGGGAAGAACACGATGCCCAGGCGATCATCGGCGCAGTTTCTGGTCTCGGGGCCAGCCTGGACAAAATTGTGGTCGCGGAGGGCATCGAGACGGAAGACCAGATGAAGCAGGTGAAAGCGCACGGCTGCCACGAAGGGCAGGGTTATTTGTTAGGCAAGCCCATGCCCGCCGAAATTATCCGTGCACGCCTGGAGGCCTCGACATTTGTGGCGGAGCTCGTGGCCTAGCCCGAGCGTTCGAGGCCCGTGGATGATCGTCAACTACCTGATTTATTTCTCGTCGCGATCATCGCCATAAGCGCGCCCCCAGGATGTACGAGGTGTACGCTCGTGTCCATCTCGATCTAACCTTCATGATGGTCACTTGGGGTGGTCTATGCCGCATGATTCTTGATTGGAACCCAGCCGGAAATATAGCAGGCGCCATTAAACATCAAACATCGTTGCCTGCCTTCGCGATTACCTCTATAGGCGGGCGACGATACACGCGCGCTCGCGAGCATAATCGACAAGATTGGCGGCGCCACTGAACCCGGCATGAAAATTCTCTTGAACCATCCCGAAACAAAGGCACGTGTCGCTGCCATCAATAGATCGGCCGCCCCCGCGTCCCCCGCACCCTTTCTCGAAGCGGGCGAATGGGCTGCACTCAAGCAGATCTGCGCAGGATCATAAACATGGCGAGACGTCCGTTTCATGACGAGCCGATGTCAAAGGTTGCCGTCTGGTCGTCCCGGCTGGCGCTGTTCGCTTTGGCCGTCGCCGCACTTTCGATCATCATCGTGCGCTCGGGCCTGCTCGAGATCGTGCCGGCCCTCGCCACCTTCGCCGCTGCATTGATTTTTGCCGGTCTTGCTATATTGCTCTCGTTCGCGGCTTTCGTCGTGATCTGGCGGCAAGGGGTTTCCGGCCTCGGACGCGCGCTACTCGGCCTGTTTCTCGGGCTGGCGCTACTCGCCTACCCGGCCTATCTCGGCACTCGCGCTTTGAAGCTGCCCGAGATATCCGACATCACCACGGATACGGCCAATCCCCCCCGTTTCGATGTCCTGGCGCGTCTGCGGCCGCGCGGGCGCAACGACTATCCCGGCCCCGCCGTGGCCGCGCTTCAGCGAGCCGCCTACCCGGATGTCGCGCCGCTTGAGCTCGAAGTGCCGCCCAAGGTCGCCTATGATGCTGCGCTTGCCCTTGTGACGAAACGCAAATGGTATATCGGCGATGCACGCGCGCCGACAGTGGCACGCCGCGAAGGCGTGATCGAGGCAGTGGCACGCACACCGATCATGGGATTCCGCGACGACATCGTGATCCGGGTGAGTCCGATGGGTCAAGGCAGCCGCATTGACATGCGGTCAGCGTCGCGTGTCGGCTCTCACGATTTTGGCACCAACGCTTCGCGCATTCGAAGCCTTCTCGAAGACATCGATGATGTCGTGGGTTCGGCGCCCGAGCCGCGTCCCCTCCCAGCGAAGAAAGAGCTGCCGGCGAAAAAAGGCCAGCCCGACAAGCGTCAACCGGCCAAACGATAGATCCCGTCAATCGCAGGTCGACCGTCGGTCTCGGCCAAACCGCGTGCCACCAAATCTTCGAGATGGGCGAGCACCGAGAGACCAGCGGCACCGGTCAGGCGCGGATCAATGCCGATATAGATCGCGCGGACGATGGTCGGGATGTCTGTCTCACCCTTCGATAGGCGATAGAGAATAGAGGCTTCGCGCGCCTTACGATGGAGGATGTAATAATTGACGAAGCGCGGGGCGTCGACGATGGCGGGCCCGTGGCCGGGGAAATAGATGGTTTCCTTGCGCTGCGCGAGCTTTGTCAGGGAGGCCATGTAGTCGCTCATGGCTCCGTCTGGCGGCGCGACGATGGACGTCGCCCAGGCCATTACGTGGTCGCCAGCGAACAACGCGTTCTTCTCCTTTAAGGCATAGGCCATGTGGTTCGCGGTGTGGCCCGGCGTCGCCACTGCCTCGATGGCCCAGCCGTCGCCGGCGACAACCTCGCCATCCTTCAAGGCCACATCAGGCCGAAAGTCGCGATCGGCGCTGGCATCGAGCGGATTATGCTCGCCGATATGCAGCGATCGCGCAGCACGGTGGGGGCCTTCCGCATAGACGGTAGCGCCTGTTGCCGTCTTGATCGCAGGCACTGCCGGCGAATGGTCGCGATGGGTGTGGGTGACGAAGATGTGTGTCACTGTTTCATTGCGCACGGCATCGAGCAACGCGCCGATATGGGTTTCATCGTCCGGGCCTGGATCGACGATCGCCACCTTGCCGTGGCCGATGATGTAGCTGACGGTCCCTTTAAAGGTGAATGGGCCCGGATTATTGGCCATAATTCGCCGCACGCCGGGCATCGGCTCGTCCACCACATCGGGCACGAGATCAAGATTTTTGTCGAAGGGAATGTCGTCGCTCATGCCTTGACGCCCGACTGGCGGAATTGGCGTACCATTATTCCAGCCACACTTGCACCCTTGTATTCCGGCCACACTTGCACCCTTGCGATTAAGCAATGCGCGTTACCGCGCCGAAGTGACGGCGCTGATTCCATTCGAAATCAAAGCGCTAGCGCACTACCAGAACGCCGTTAGTTTCCTGATGGAAATCGTCGAAGAAGTTGTAGCGGCCCGGCTCCAACGGACGAAGCCGGATAATTCCTTCGTTATTTCCGGTCACGACCTTTTCCACGCGCAAGCTCACACTCTCGAATTCCATCGGCGTCGGATCGAGATTTTTCACGTGCAGCTCGATCGGGACTTTGGCCGGAGCATGGATTTCCGCCGGCTGGAAGCGGTGGCTTTTCACGCTGATGCTCACACTCGCCACTTGCTGCGCAGTCGCCGGAAAGCAGGCCGCAGCGAGGAGAGCAACGGCAAAACCTATCCTCGCGATATTATCGATCATGTTGTCCTCCTGCTAAAACTCGACGGCCAATTTTAATTTGCCGCGCTGGCGTGAAAATTCGGCGAGATTGAGCGTGGAGCCCGGAACGTCGACATCGTGGCCCCTGACTTGCGTATTCCAGGCCGCAGTGATGAACACCTTGGAACCGAGTTGGACGTAAAGCGTGGGCCCAAGATAAACGGCGTCCCCAGTATAAGTGTTGAACCAAATTCCGTCGTAATGACGGAGATACCAGAGCTCCGCGCCCACAAACACGGGAGGGACTATACGATAGGACAAGGCAGCCGAGACGCCACCGGTCGATTCCTTCTCCCAGCCTGCTCCGATATGATCGGGATCGTGCGTTGCCTCCGGTTCGTAGAGCAGGTTGGCACCGAAATAGAGCCGGTTTTGAATCAATTCGAGATCGGCATTGAGCTTGAGCTCCAACTCGAAATTTGTGACACGCTCGCCGCTGGTTTCATCGATCCGCCGCCACTCCGGCTCGGCAGAAAGAGTGATCGCGAGCGGCAACGAGGGGCCGCGGTCAAGCAACAGGTAGCGTATCTCGCCGAAGATGCCGGCGAACGCAACCTGATTGCGATTATCCAGATCGGTAACGTTTTTGATGTTGTGCGTTGAAACCAGCGGCCCGAGCTCGAATTGTACGTATTGGTTCGGCGTGAATTCATATTCGAGCTTAGACTCACTCGCCCAGTAACGCCCGTCGCGTTTTCCGAATCGGGCGACGCTCTCGAGCGAAAATTCCTTTTCGCCCTCGAGGCCGATGCCAGACCCTTCAGTGAAACCGAAGATGTATTTGGTTTCGATGTCGCGATAGACAACCGGATTGTTCTCTTGAGCATGGGCAACGAAACCGGTTACAGTGAAAAATGACGCGGCAAAAATAATCGCGCGCGCATTGCGAGCGTTAATCATTTTCTTTCCTCATACGTCGGGTTCAAGGCCCGACAATCAGGTAACGCGTCACGCAATCGCATGACGCAAAAACAATTCAAGAAATTTTCACGTACGAGTCAATGCACGCAGCAAACATTAGAATTTTCTAATTAGGAGCTCTTCTGATCAAGTACACATAAGAACCCTTCTAATTTGAACGCAACATATACATTCAATGAATCTCCGGCTCAGGAATGGTTCCGAGCGGTGCAAGAAAATCGAAATCGCAACCCTCATCGGCCTGGCCGATATGTTGCGAATAAAGCGCACCATAGCCGCGCGGGTAGCGTGGCGCGGGCTGCTTCCAGGCAGCGCGGCGGCGGACAATTTCGTCATCTGGAACGTGCAGATGAATGCGACGCGCGGGCACGTCGACTTCGATTTCGTCGCCGGTTTTGACGAAGGCAAGCGGGCCGCCGACGAAACTCTCTGGCGCCACATGAAGAATACAGGCGCCGTAGCTTGTGCCACTCATGCGCGCATCGGAAATGCGCAGCATGTCACGCACGCCGTGTTTCACCAGCTTTTTCGGGATCGGCAGCATGCCCCATTCCGGCATGCCGGGCCCACCTTTCGGACCGCCATTTTTGAGCACGAGAACATGGTCGGACGTGACGTCGAGATCATCGCGTTCGACCTCGCGCGCCATGTGGTTGTAGTCTTCGAATGCGATCACCTTGCCACGGTGGCGCAATAGCCGCTTGTCGGCCGCAGACGGCTTCATCACGCAGCCGCGCGGGGCCAGATTGCCGGTAAGCACGGCGGTCGCGCCCTCGCGCGATACCGGGTCCGACAGTGGATGAATGACGTCACGCTTGTAGACGTCTGCGCCAGCAATATTTTCGCCAATGCTCTTGCCTGTTACCGTGAGGCAAGACAGGTCGAGCGCGTCCTTGAGCTCTGCCATGAGCGCCCGCAAGCCACCGGCATAGAAAAAATCTTCCATCAGGAAGTCGCCGGAGGGCCGCACATTAGCGAGCACAGGAATCTCACGTGAAATTATGTCGAACCGGCTCATGTCGAGCTTGAGTCCAGCGCGGCGCCCCATTGCCACCACATGAATGATGGCGTTGGTCGAGCCACCCATCGCCATATGCACGCGGATGGCGTTGTCGAAGGCGGCGGACGTCAGAATGCGCTGCGGCGTCAAATCGTCCCACACCATGTCGACGATGCGGCGGCCGGTGGCGGCGCACATACGCGGATGACCGGCGTCAGCGGCCGGGATCGATGAGGCGCCGGGCAACGATAGGCCCAGCGCTTCGACGATCGCCATCATGGTCGCCGCCGTGCCCATCACCATGCAGGTGCCAAAAGAGCGCGCGATGCCACCTTCCAGCTCGACCCAGTCGGCCTCGCTGATGCGGCCGGCGCGTTTTTCGTCCCAGTATTTCCAGGCGTCGGAGCCGGAACCGAGCTGCTGGCCGCGCCAATTTCCCCTTAATTGCGGCCCCGCCGGCACATAGATCGCCGGGAGGCCCATGCTGATTGCTCCCATGATCAGCGCGGGGGTCGTCTTGTCGCAGCCACCCATCAGTACGGCGCCGTCGATAGGATGACTGCGCAGAAGCTCCTCCGCCTCCATCGCCAGAAGATTGCGATAGAGCATAGTTGATGGCTTCACGAACGGCTCGGATAGCGACATCGCCGGCAATTCGATCGGGAATCCGCCGGCCTGCAGTACACCACGCTTCACGTCCTCGGCGCGATCGCGCAGATGAGAATGGCAGAAATTAATGTCGCTCCAGGTATTGATGATGCCGATGACGGGCTTGCCGGCCCAGTCCGTCGCATCGAAGCCGCCCTGACGCAGCCGGGCGCGGTGGCCGAAGGCACGCAGATCATCGACACCGAGCCAGCGGTGGCTGCGCAGCTCTTCGGGACGTTTACGCGTTGTCATTCTTACCGCTGTACCCCGAATCCGCTAGTCGATTGAGAGATTGGCGGCGTGGACCACTTTTTCCCATTTGGCAGTTTCGTCCGCGACAAGCTTGCCGAAATCGGCCGCCGAACCGGGGATCGGTGTTCCACCGAGCTCTTTGAGTTTAGCTACCATCGTCGGATCCTGCAGCGCCAGATTGATCTCCTTGTTGAGGAGATCAACGATTTCCTTCGGCGTTCCATGCGTCACACCTAGGCCGAAGAACGCACTCGCCTCATATCCGGGGACCGTCTCGGCGACAGTCGGAACGTCCGGAAGCTCCTCCGAGCGTTTCGCGGTCGTCACGGCCAAGGCGCGCAGCTTGCCAGCTTTGATATGGCCGATCGACGATGGCAAGTTGTCGAACGTCACCTGTACCTGGCCGCCAAGCAGGTCGGTAAGCATCGGCGCCGACCCTTTGTAGGGAACGTGCGTCATCTTTGTGCCGGTCATCATCTTGAACAGTTCGCCTGAGAGATGAATCGATGTTCCATTGCCTGATGAAGCCACATTGACCTTGTCGGGATTGGCTTTCACGTAGGCGATGAATTCGGCGACGTTCTTCGTCGGCACCGACGGATTCACCTCCATCACATTCGGTATGCGGATAAAGCCGGCGACCGGATCGATGTCACGCAGGAAGACAAATTTAAGATGCTTGTAGAGCGAGGCGTTTATAGTGTTGGCCGGATTGACCAAAATCAGCGTGTAACCATCGGGTGGTGCCTTTGCGACAAATTCGGTCGCAAGATTGTTGCCGGCGCCAGGACGGTTTTCGACGATGAACTGCTGGCCGAGCCGCTTGCCGAGCCAATCGCCGAACAGCCGCGCGAGGATGTCGGTCGAACCGCCGGGCGGGTAACCCACGAAGATATGCGGTTGGCGAGTCGGATAGTCGAGGGCCTCGGCATTGCCAATCGGGACAAGCGCAAAGCAAGCTGCAGCGAGGGCTGCACGCGAGACGAAGGCGAAAAACCGCTGCATGATTGTCATCTTCCTCCCCATGGCCGGGCCTTTTCGCTGGGCCGACATTGTTTGCTGGCGCTGACGTTACGCGCCACGGAAGGTCTCGTGCAAGGGAGGTCGCCGCTCGGTTCGCTACCCGTCGGTATGGCCCCGCCGCCGTTGGGCACTAGGGAATGAATACGAGAAACAAGAAAGTCGCGAAAACCACCAGGTGCACGAGCCCGGCTAGAATATTGGTCCGGCCAGAACCGAATGTGAGCAGGCTCAAAAAGAGCGTAAGCGCGAGTAGCAACGTGTCGCGCGCTGAAAGGCCGAGTTCGATTTGCTTTCCGAGAAAGATGTTGGTGATCGCAACGGCGGGGATCGTCAAGCCGATTGTTGCCAAAGACGAGCCGAGCGCAAGATTGAGGCTCTTCTGCAGCTCATTGCGCCGGGCTGCGCGCACCGCTGTGATGCTTTCGGGCGTCAATACTACCATAGCGATGATGATGCCCGCCACGGCTTGAGGAGCGTCAATTTGGGCAAGACCGATTTCCAGAATTATTGCGAATTTTTTCGCGATTAGAATTATCCCACCTAATGCCAATAAGAGCATGACTACGCCAATTGCTACGAGCCCGCTGGAAGGATAAGTGTAATTTCCCTCAGCATTGCGGTCATCTGCACGAAAATAATTTGTATGTCGCGACGTCTGAATAAACAAGAAAGCGATATAAAGAATGATGGTTATAATGCTGACAAAGATAAGTTGCGCGTTGGAGAAGTAGGGGCCAATCGTAGTGGCTGTATAATTGGGAAGCACAAGTGTGAGAATTGAAAGAGCGCCGAGTACGCTGAGATACACGCTGGCGCCAGATGCTTGAAATTCCTGCTCGTGGTGACGCAATCCTCCCCATAGGACGCACAGGCCCACGAGTCCGTTGCAAACGATCATGATGACGGCAAACACGGTGTCACGTGCCAACGCGGGTGAACTTCCCGGCGTCAACACGATCGACTCAATGAGGGCGACCTCAATGATGGTGACTGCTAATGTTAAAACGAGCGTTCCGAAAGGCTCTCCTACGCGATGTGCGATCACATCAGCATGATGGACGGCCGCAAAAACGGCACCGAGCATAATAACGACCATTACCCCCGAAAGCATGAGCGACGAGAGCGACGGCGGCTGCGCACTGGCATCGAAGCCGATGAATGGCGCTAAAATAACAAATGCGATCGCCAGGATGGGGAAAACGATCGTCATTAATGGCAGCTTTGTTTGAGCAGTCATTGTTGCGTTGCATTCTGTATTGAATAGGCAGAATTCACTGTTTGTTACAATTTTATCGCGCGACGATTAGATCCTCAAAAGGATTTTGGTCAATGCTATTGGACCGTAGTCCAATTGGCACCATTCGACACTCAGCTTCGAGTGCTTTGCGTTAAGGTCAGTTACACAGACTTACGGGCGTGCCAGGCCATACGACCGAGAGCAGCGCCTTCGCAGATGAGCTCGATGCCCAGCAACACGCCCAACAGCCAGATCGCAGTAACCGGGGTGTTCGCCCAAAGATAGAACGCCAGCAAAATACTAATTGCGCCACTGGCAAAGACCCATCCCCAGTTAGGAAAGGGACGGATCGTCAAAGAAAAGATCACCTTTGAGATGCCCTCGACCATGAAAAAAACAATCAGCAGCAGTGTGAGCGTGAGAAGTCCGGCGCCTGGATTGCGCAGGAACAGGACTCCGACAAGCACGGATAAAACAACCGAAACAAGCTGAAGCCAGAAATGCGGCACATGACGCGCGTCGATGAGGCTGACCGCCTGCAGGATGCCACTGAAAATCAACAGCCACCCGAGGAAAAGTACAATCGTGACCGATGATATTACTGGAAAGATCAGCGCCAGAATGCCGGCCAAAATCATCAAACCGCTCTGTACGATGTACCAAAACGAATGCTGCTTCACCCTTTCGCGCATTGCCTCTCGTATTACTTGGGAAGCGGCTTCAACTGAGATTGTGTTTGCCATGGCCAATCACCAAAACAACATTGAATGCGGTGAACGAGTAAACGTCGAAATTCTATCTTGAACCTCAACAATAGCCACCTGTGATCACAATGACGAGAGATATAAGGAGAGCACACCTATCGCTTCGGAAATGGCCCGCAGCCGATACGGAAGTTCACCAATCTTTGGCCAGCTTGAAGCTAATGGTCGGAGTGGGAGGATTTGCAGGTTGTTTGGCTTACCGTTGATTTCTTTTAGCTTTTTGTAACGACGGAAGATTTTTGTGTACCCGTGTTGTTCCTCCGTTAGCAAACTCTTTAGCCACCATTCAGGAATTGATCTAGCACAACATCATCGCGCGGGACTTTGGGCAACTTAGGGCCTATGTCCGAGCCGCCGAAGATGGCCGAGCGCCTCTTAGCCCACGCGAAGCTGTGCCGGGAGGTGGCCAGCGAATGCTGGGACAACGAGCTGGCGGCTGATTTCAACAAGCTTGCACTCGAGTGCATCGAAGCGGCTGTTGCGTGCAAGCAGCAACCGAACCTCCAGAACGATACCCGCCTCATTTTAATGTGACTAACGCCCATCAGTGGCAATTAAGTGAATCTGGGCGGCTGTTCCCATATTGCAATTCCTGCGGCCGGGAGATTGTTTGATCTAAATCATAGCGGTCGATTTGCTTATCGCTATTGGATTAAGTGCTGTCGGTTTCCCGGTTCGTGATGGGGCGTCCAATGATCAGCAACCCCCTCAAAACTCCTGAAAGAAACGACAACGGCGATAGCTTTGACCAATGGGTTGGTTACGCGGTCGCTGTGACCGTCGCGATTGTAATGATTGTAATTCTAAATAGTGCGTCGCCACGAACCGCTTTTTATGCCCTATCGGTGTTTTTGCTATTTTTGATATTCGTCAGATGGGTCATTGCCCTCGTGCGGAGCCTCATGGCCGACTAGGAGGTGCAAATGGGTGACATCAGCAATTCAGGCTCGATCTACATTTGCCCGATGCACCCCAGTGTTCGACAGTCCGCTCCGGGCAAGTGCCCCAAGTGCGGGATGGCTTTGGTACCAGAAAGTGCTCGTTTCGCCCTATTGCGACACATGACGAGCAATCCCATGCACCTCATTGTCATGGCGCTGGTCATGTTGGCAGTTATGTCCGCTGTGATGATGATTAAGATGTGACCCCGCCTCTGGCTCCCACGATGCGCCTTGAACATATCGCCTTTGTAATCGTGCTCTTTTGTTTCAGCGCACAAGCTGAAGGCGATGAACCGTTTGGTCGGGCCACTGTTCCTGCGCCGCAGGACCCACATGGAACGGATTGGCGCAAGGTGCAGGATGATTGGGTGATCGAGCGCGAAATTCTTGAGCGGTGCCGCGTTGATCGCGAGCGCTGTCCGTCACGTGCGGCGTTGCAGTTTCTCACCATAGTTGATGGCGCTCGCATCCAAGCCGGCCGCGCCCGGCTTGGTTACGTGAACCGCGCAATCAATCTGGCAATTCGGCCAATGAATGATCTCCGTAACTACAAGGTCCCTGAGATATGGACGGCGCCTCTGGCTACGCTCGTGAACGGCGCTGGCGATTGCATGGATTATGCGATTGCCAAGTATTATGCGCTTGGCGAGGTTGGCATCCCCGCAAATGATCGTCGGCTGGTCGTGGTGAGTGACAAATCGCCAGGAGGACAGGAGCACGCTGTGCTTGCCGTGCGCGAAGATCAACATTGGCTAATCCTCGATAACCGGCGCATGGCGATTGTGGATGCCGCCGATGCCACGCAATATTTTCCGTTGCTCGTAGTCGATCACCGCGGCCTACGACAGTTCGTGAACCCGGCGCTGGCGCCGGCGGCGAGGGCTATCTGCGCGAGCGTCAACTAAGGATTAGTCTGAGGCAAAGCTAAATCGGTCGGCCCCGTCTGGCGGTACCGGATGCACCGGACGACTAGCTATTAACGCCTCACAGCGACATCTTCGGGAGACGGTTGCAGGCAAGGTTTGGTGGTTGGATCATACCAACTTTTTCCATTGTTGCATTTTTGGCACACAAAAATCAAAAAATTTTGATTTTTATAAGGCCTTAATCGCTCCGTAGTTTGCTCACACTAAAGCGTCAGGACCGAGTCGCGCCGCCTGTCTGGCACAAGAATTAATAAGGAGAATTGTGATGCGAAAATCTTCATTGACGTTGCTTGCTGCCGCCATCGGTCTGGCTGCAAGTCAAGCTTCGGCAGCCGACCTGCCGCGGAAGGCCCCGGCCTACATACCGCCGGCGC
>DASWAK010000402.1:0-6790 GCA_036391175.1 Pseudolabrys sp. | reverse complement strand
CCGTCTCACTCCCTGTGCCCGGCGTGGCCGTCTTGCTCGCCTTGCCCGGCTTGCCCGGCACCTTGTGGCCATTCGCAGCGAAGGCGTTGCCGAACGCCGTACGCGCACCGCCGCCTGCAGGATTCACGTGGCAGCGGCCACAGGACAGGCCCGTTTGTTGAGAATAAGACGGTAGCGCGTCTGCTCGTTGAGGGGCAACAAAAGCTGCCAATCCGACGATCACTGCAGTCGCCACCGCTCCCGCCAGGCCGTATACGACCCTGGGAATTGGTCTTAGCACCGGCTGGCTATCTATTGGAAAGGACGAACGCATAGCTCAACTCCAGGTCGAGTTCATTGGGAATCGCTGCGTAATTAACGATTTCCATTAAAGTGCTTAGGGTAGTGCCCGCTACACCGCTCAAACATCATGCCTTTGCTCGTCTCCTTTGCCCAGCGGGCGGACTTACCACCTGACGGCAAGCGATGCCGCTATGATTTGTGCCGTGTAGTTCGGGTTGTTGTAGGCAAGCCAGGTCGATCGGCTCGCACCGGTCAATTCTGTATTGCCGGTGAGCGTCCCGAAATAGGCATTCACCGCATCGGACTGCCAGAATACGCCGCTGTTGCGCTCGAAAGTGTACCGTAGCTTGGCCACGACTTGGCCTCTCCAGCCCAGCTGCCGAACGACATCGGGGTCGACATAATATCGGGCGGTCGCATCGAAGCGTTGGTACAGGACTTTGTTGTCGGGCCAGGGCAGGCCCACCTGTGAAGGGGTAGCGCCGGCTATAGCGACACCATTACAATTTAGGAAGTTGCCCGGGCAGGGCGCGAAGTCATGCGACTCCTGCTCCCAAGAGGCGATGTAGCTCAGCCGGAAGTCTAGCTTGCTCGGGATCGCCTTCCAGTCGGCCGACGCGAGGACCGTATGGAAACCCTGCGTGAGATTATCGCCCCAGGTGCAAGCCGGCAGGGCCGAGGTAGTGCCTGTGGGGTTACCATTGCAGACGGCGGGGTTGGCGTTACCGGGCGCATTCGGCACCGCCGCCGCCATGTCGAGCTTGACATGTTCGTAGTTATAGCCGGCGGTCAGCCGCAAGGTTGGGCTCACCAGCCAGCCGGCATCGATACCAGCATTCCACGAATGATCTGAGGACAACCCCAACTGGTTGAAGGTCGTCTGCGGGTAATCGTCCCAGCGCAGGCCGGCATTGGGCGTAAGTGTGATGGCGTCAGTGACATCGATGTCGAGCAGGGTCCGCGCTTTCTGCTGATTGCGGTTCGCCAGGTCGAACATGCGCGCGTTTAGCCACGACTCATCATCGATCCTGTAATCGTCGTAGCGGCGTGCCCCGTAGGAGTAGCTGACTCGCCACATCGCCCAGTTCGTCAACTTCGTGTCGGCGAACATGCGGCCGAGGTTTTCGTTAGTTACGATGGCGAAGCGGTTGTTACTGCGCTGCCATCGTTCATACTCGTAACCTGCACCCAGCGTGAACCAGCGCCAGGGATGCCAAGTCAGGTCTTCATTGACGTTGGTTTTCTTGTACGAGGTATATTCGGGTGTCAAAAGCTCGTCTTGGTCGCGAACTTGCAACTCCGTGTCGGATAATATCGCCGTCCCAATCGGCAATACCGTCGTATTATTGATGTGTTCGTAGTAACGGAATCGCACTTTGTTATTGAGGGTGGGCGTTAAGGTCGACGTCAGCACATTGTTGCTAAGAAAGTTCGTAACTTCGCCGTTCAAGCTCGGAGCGGGGAGCGGCGCGGCCACGAGACCGTTGATCGAGGTGTCGACGAACGCGTCATTTTGTGTCCATCGGCTGTATTGATTCGTGGTCGTGAACCGGCTCTTGAATAATGGAACATCCGTGGCACCGCTGGCCGTGAAGGCATGGGCTTGGTTGCTCGGCGGCAACGGTAATCTGAGATCGTTCGGGGCGGATTGTTTGCCGGCAAACGGCGCCACCAATGTACAAGTTAAACAAAACGGATTTTGCACGTTCAACTGCGTCAGGTTGTCCGTGTAGATCGAGCCCGCATAGCCGAGCTTGACATTAAATCGGCCCCAGGGGCCCGCCCCGGCATACTCGCCCGATGCTTCGGGAGTATGGGTGGTATCGTCGACTGGGACCGGAACGCCGATGACACTGCTCGGAAAACCTGCAGGAGCGCCGTTAGCGAACCCATAATTCAGCGATTTCGGCTGCGTTCCAGTCCGATCTAAGTGCGAATAGCCAACATTGAAGTCCCAGTCCGGCGTCGGTGTAAATCGATAGCCGGCGCTGAACGTGTCACGCTGGAGTTCGATCTGGTCAATTTGCGTGGCGTTGCCGTTAATGATGTTGTTGATATTTTTGCGGGCCGTCAATCCGGCAGCGGTGTTAAGACTCGCGTTATTGAGCTGGGCCTGCAAGGCCGCCTGAACGGGGTCAGCCACAGTGAGATTCGTCGTTCCCACCCCGCTAAACAGGCTCTTGGCGCTGGTGCTGTAAAGATGCGGCGTCTGATCCCAGCCGAGAGTAAGATATTGCTTGCCAGCTTCGGAAAAATCGAACTCGTACCGCTGCGCGTTGTAGCCAACGTCCGTGCCTAGAAAGTTAAAGCGATAGCGGCCGTCATTAGACCCCACGTTCAGATAGATCCAGTCAAGAAACAGCCCGGGACGGATCTCGCCGTATTCCTGGAACTTGGCACGGCTGTCGGTCTGGGTCGGCAGCAGGAAATTTCCGCTCGAATTACGACCAAATCCACTGGGGGGCCGCTGAATGAACGCCCGTACCCCGGCTTCGAGTTCGCCATTGAAATACCAGCCCTCAGGGGGTGGCGAAATGGGGCTAACGTTAACGTCAGCCGCCCACACGCCAGACGATGAGCCTGCGACGATTGCCATTGCGCCGGCGAGCAACAGCGTGGTTCGAGACTTTAGAACCTCGCGTCGGACTTTCATTTCGGACCCCCAACAGCCCAATCAGCAGTCATTCTTTGAAGAACGTAACTCATTGTGTGTTTCGAGCCGCAACACCTTTCGATTAGCGGTGGAAGAACTGCCCACCGGGGCTGTTTGAACCGTGAATCTGTGAGTGGCAATTCACGCAGCCGCTATTGACCGCAAAAACCGACATTGGGTTGCGCGGATTGGCCGGGTGGTTATTTGCCGCGTTATGGCAGCGCTGGCACAATCGCGGCCGCGAGACCTTCAGCAGATTGTCGTTGATGGTGCCGTGCGGATCATGACAGTTTAGGCAGTTTTCAACTACCGGCGGATGCTCCCAGAGGAACGGACCGCGCTTTTCTGCATGGCATTGGAAGCATACGTCATTGACAGTCGCTTTCTTCAGCAGGCTCTCCGTATAGCTGCCGTGCGGATTATGACAGTTCGTGCATTCCATTTTTCCTTCAGGCAAAGGCATATGTGAAGAACGCGCGAATTTTGACCGAATGTCCTTGTGGCACTGAAAACACGTGTCGCGTTGCGCCACTGTCTTTAACTGATATTTGCGCGATACATCCTTCATGATCGTATGGCAGTTGGTGCACATAAGGCCGCGCATCTCGTGAGTGCTGCCATGCCAGAGTGTGCGGTCGCCCTTCTCGTGGCAGCCGAGGCAGATGGCATTGTTCTCTTCTGCAGTCCGGCTGTCATCCTCGGGCCGGAACGAGATGATCCCGCCGACACCGCGCCCGCCACCGGCCTTCACGTGCGCCGACCCTGGGCCGTGACAGTTCTCGCAGTCGAACTTGCCCTTTTGCGTCTTGCCGATTCTGCCCATTAGCGTGCGGCTGAACCCTTCGGCCTGGCTCGCATGGCAGGTCAGGCAAACTTTCGCACCCACATATGTGGCTTCAACGGGAGCGGTTGGTCTCGTTCCCCCCGCGACCGGACCATTGCCCGTTGCCGACCCTTTTGGTGTCGCAGAAGGTTGTGCGGAGGAACCCCCTCCGCGCAAAAAGTCGAGCAGATTGTCAGCCTCGGCCAATTTGGGCAGGCCTGCGGTTGACGCTGGTTGATCGACGCCAAGGCGTTCCGTAAATGCACGCAACGCCGCAAACGCGGCGTTGGTTGATTCGTTTTGGGCGAAGTTCTTTGAGTTTTGATCGGTGTTGCCGGCTGGCTTGCGCCCTGTATCGACCAGTTGAACATACTCGCGCAGTGCTGAAAAAGTGTCATCCCGGACATTCGCTTCAACGGCTTTGGCCGTCACGGCGAACGAGACCATCACAAGCCAAAAGACGGAAGCGGCTACGGCAAGCGCCGTGAGTTGCCGATGGTATTCAAAGTCGACGCGGCGTCTTAGGAGCCATCCATGCGCGTATGACAGCGCACGCTCATTCGGGATTGAACGAAACATTTACAGTCCCCCGCCAAAATCATTTTCATGTAAAAATTACCGCGATCAAGAATTAAAGTGACAGCCTCACAAGAATCTATGGCTCTGTTGCATTTATGTCTATTGGCGGTAACTATTTGCATCTGCAGCGGTAATTATGTATGCAGGCCCTGCAATCTTGCACTTGTGCCGCAACGCAACAGCGCTAGACTTTTTACGGGGAAGAAGGGGGTTTCTCATGACTTACGTAGGAATTCGCGGCACATCCAATCCAGTTTGCATGACGGGCCTTTGCTTGGTGGCCGGCATCGCTGCTGTGCTGTTCGCAGGCGCGACGGTCGCTCTTGTCGGCACCACGCCGGCGAATGCGAAGCCAGAATTCGCAGCCCAGACCAAATTGCCATGCGGACAATGCCACGTAAATCCGGCAGGCAGCGGCAAGCTCAAAGCCTTCGGCGAAAAATTCAAGGCCAATGGCTACAAGGTGAAGTAGGCTCATATTTGAGGTGCGCAACAATTCCTAACGTATGGCCGGCGGTGGGGCCGCGCTGCGCATCCTGGCCGCAGATAGATGTGTGCGGGTCGCGATAGGGTTCGCCTATCGGGCTCGTCGACGATAAACGGGCCGACGTCCAGTAATTGAGTGTTGTTGAATAATCCAATGATCCTGTGGTTGATTTTCGGGCTTATGACGGCGGCGGCCATGGTCGCCGTGCTGTTGCCGGTTTTGCGAGACGGAGCTGAAGCGCGTTCAGATAATGACATTGCGGTCTATCGCGACCAGCTTGACGAGCTCGAGCGCGACCTGGCGGCGGGCTCGATTGGCAAGACCGAAGCTGAAGCGGCGCGGGTCGAGATCTCCAGGCGTCTGCTTGCTGCATCAGATGCTGCGCGAGCGGCGCCGAAAACGTCTCATTCCGCGGCAGCGGTGCGATACCGACGCGGCATCGCCGCTATTGCACTTTTGCTGCTGCCAGTCGGGGCTGGCGGACTTTATCTTCTTTTGGGCTCACCCGAACTTGCCTCCGAGCCTGTAGGCGCACAGCCGGCGGCCGCGTCCAACCAGCCTTCGGTCGAGGAATTGATCGCGAAGGTTGAGGCGCACCTCGCGCGCAATCCCGACGACGGCCGCGGCTGGGAAATTCTGGCGCCGGTCTATATGCAGATCGGCCGCTACAGCGACTCGGTCAACGCATGGCGAAACGTTTTGCAACTCCTCGGCGACAACGCGGATCGCGAAGCAAATCTCGGCGAATCTTTGACGGCGGAAGCCAATGGAATCGTGACCGCAGACGCCAAAGCAGCCTTCGTGCGCGCCGTGACTCTCGACAGCACCACCGTCACCGCTCGATATTATCTTGGCATTGCCGCGGAGCAGGATGGCCAGCGCGACCAGGCTGCGAAGATGTTCCAGGACCTTATCGATGAGGCGCCACCCGGTGCGCATTGGGTGGCCGATGTGCGCACCGCGCTCGCGCGCGTCAAAGGCCAAGCTCCAACGGCACGTCCCGATCCTGCGCAAGCGCTAGCTGCCCAACAGCCCGAACAGCAGGCGGCAATGATTCGCGGAATGGTGGACGGGCTTGCGGCACGCCTAAAACAGGACGGCTCCGATCTCGACGGCTGGGTGAAACTGGTCCGGTCCTACAAAGTCCTCGGAGAGGCGGATAAAGCCCAGGCAGCTATCGGTGATGCGCAGCGCGCGCTGGCCGGCGATGCCGAAAAGCGCCAGCGTCTCGATGCTGCGCTTAAGGAGCTCGACGCCGATAAGGGCGCGGCCGTTGCTGCCGTGACCCCACCCGCTCCGAACGTATCACCGGCCGGCGCGCCCCCGCAGCATGAAGGCGAGATACGCGGCATGGTCGACCGGCTCGCCGCGCGCCTAAAACAATCCGGGTCCGATCCGGAGGGCTGGCTCATGCTCATCCGCTCCTATTTGACATTGGGCGAGAAGGAAAAGACAACCGAAACCATTAATTCGGCCCGCTCGGCTCTCGCTGGCGATGCGGCAAAGCTGCAGCTGTTTAACGAGGCGCTTCGGCGCTTCAAGGTCGAAGAACCGACGGGCGCAACGTCTGCTGCGACAACAGCGCCCCCGCCAGCGGCTTCCGTGGAGGCGTCTTCACCCGATCAGACCAACGAAATGGTTCGCAGCATGGTCGCGCGCCTCGCCGAACGACTGAAACAAGACGGCTCGGACGTCGACGGCTGGATGCGGCTCGTGCGCTCGTACGTGGTGCTCGGCGAACGCGATAAAGCCTTGACGGCTGTCGCCGACGCACGACAAGCCTTTGGTACCGATACGGACAAACGCAACCGCTTCGACGCCTTCGTCAAATCCCTCGGGCTCGAGGGCTGATCGCCACATGGATGAAGCTGAGATGCAGGCGAAGGTGCTTGATACAGGTCAAACCCGCACGGGTGACTTGTTCATAAACTTCCAAGACCTTTGGGGCGAGACTCGGATAGATACC
>DASWAK010000401.1:0-2414 GCA_036391175.1 Pseudolabrys sp. | reverse complement strand
AAACCACTCAGACTGGATGGAGAGCAAATACACTCCGCCGACAACCATCGCGATTGAAAGGACAAAAAGGGCCACTCTGTCGTTGGGTCTCACTTTCCCTCTCTCCCCTAGCCTAGGGACGCGATAGCGTATCGGCTCCGTTTACCCCCTTAAAGGGGCATGTCCGCTTTGGGTCATAAGCAGACAGTTGCAGTGCAAAACGTCATGTCTGCTTTACCCCCGAAAGCGCACACTCGGCAGCGGGCCAATATCGAACATCGAAAAGTTATTCGATCGCCATGTGGACGCCATCGAATAATGTCACCGGGGATGTCGGTTGAACAGCGCATCCGGCCCGTGCCATGCTCGGCCTACAAGACGTGACAGGCGGAAACGATGGCACAAGCGCACAGCAAGCAGGCGGCGCACAGCCATATGCACAACTTCGAGGGCCATGTCGAGGCGGTCGAGGCCGATCTCGAGTATTGGCGCGCCAAGCGTCTCGAGCCCCGTCTCATTCAACTCCACCGCCGCGGCGTGCTTACGTTCTATGACCTTGTGCGCACGGCCACCGCTCATCCTGCAGCCCCGACGACTGCGGTCGCGCACGACACCGAAGCCCGCATCCGCGCGCTCGAAGACGGTCTGGATGATTACATTCGCGGGATCAACCTCATCTCGCTCGACGGCCCCGGCTATCCCTCGGTGATTGAGGACACCCGCAAGGAGCGCGGCGACTATGACGACTTCTTCCGCATTGCCAAGCCGTCCCACGACGGCTCGCTGGAAGAGCGCATCGCCCGGCTGGAGCACCAGTTGCGCGAGTATCGACATCTCCTGGACGTGTTCACGCGCGCGCTGTTGGACAAAGGCGTGTTGACAGCGGAGATGATCGAACAGCAGCGCGCCTTCCTCGCCGGCCGCGGCGCCTGGAACGGTGCCCGCATCGTCGCCCGCGCCTGGGTCGACCCCGCCTTCAAGCAGGCGCTGCTCACGAAGGGCCGCGAGGCGGTGCGCGAGCTGAACATTCCGCCCGGCCGGCTCGGCAAGCTCGGCGTCGCCGAGAACACGCCGACGCTGCACAACATCGTAGTGTGCACGCTCTGCTCCTGTTATCCGCACGACCTCCTTGGGGACCCACCGTGGTGGTACCGCGACGACAGCTACAAGGAACGAATCGTGCGCGACGCGCGCGGCATGCTGGCGGAGCGGTTCAACCTACGCCTGCCAGACCATGTCGAGGTGCGCGTCCACGACAGCACCAGCGACGTGCGCTGGATGGTGCTGCCGTGCCGACCCGCGGGCACTGACGGCTGGAGCGAGGAGCACCTAGCGCGGCTCGTGACCATCGAGAGCCTGGTCGGCACGGCGCCCGCCGTCGACCCCGCGACGTTACCCCGGGGCGGGCACTGAGCGCCGGGCAAGCATGCCCGCCTCCCAACCCGCGCACCGCTTTCGGATCGGCGACCCCGTGCAGGTCGAGCACGTGAACCCCACCGGCAATCCGCGCACGCCTCACTACATTCGCGGCAAGAACGGCGTCGTCACCGTGCTGCATGGCTCGATTGTCAATCCGATCGACCACCGCGGCGTCTATCCGCCTCTGTGCAGCGTGCTCTTCCGGGTGCGCGATGTGTTCGGCGGCAATAGTGATGACACGCTGTCGATCGACCTACACGAGGATTGGCTCATGCCCGCCAGGCCCTAGCGACGAGCCGACTCTGGACTGATCTATTGTCGGTATCGATGTCCGCTTTGGGTCATTAGCGGACAAACCGCCGCGACCCAAAATCCGGATTTGTCCGCTGTTACTCCGCGGACAAAGGCGGGGGCGGTTGGATTGTCCGATTTGCGCCAATAGGCGACATTGCATGCATGTTAGTTTGAAAGTGGACTTAGTCTTCGTCATGGGGCTCTCCTCCCCTTCAATCGTTCTTCATTACTTGCCCGATCGCTTGGTCGCGTTGGCCAGCACGTCCGACCACCAGCCCATGCCGATGCAGGCGACGCGAAGCGGATCGGAGGGCAAATCGCTCATTTCCAGCTCGCGCCGATCGATTTGACGGCCGCCTGCGCAATGCGCAGATCCGTCTCCCAGTCGCCCCCGCTAACACCGACCCCGCCAATGCATTCGCCGCCGGCGAGTACAGGCACGCCGCCCTCAATCGCAGTCCACCGCTCGGGACCGGCGGCGAGTGCCAAGCCCATCGCGTGCGTGACGTCGAGGTCCTGCCCAACCGCACCCTTGGCCGAGGTTACGCGCCGGTTCGAGGCCGCGCACACCGCCTTGGTGGTGCAGGAGTGCAGGGTGTGGAAACGTCCGCCGTCCATGCGCTCCAGCGCGATCACATGACCGCCGGCATCGACGACGCAGCACGAGATTGCAATCCCGGCTTGGTGGGCCTGTTCGATGGCGGTCACCATCATCTTCCTGG
>DASWAK010000400.1:0-2046 GCA_036391175.1 Pseudolabrys sp. | reverse complement strand
TCAAACCATTCAGTGTGAGGTTCGCCGATGAAGACCGGCACATGGGTTGTTGCTGTCCTCGCCCTTTTTGCGTTCAGCGGGGCTGTCGATTCAAACGCACAGCTGACCAGAATTACGACCTCATACGTTTCCGACTCTGCGGCTGTGTTGCCGCTCTGGCTTGGCAAAGAGGCCGGTATCTTCGCGCGCAATGGCCTGGACGTGCAGCCCGTGCGGGTGCACGCGGCTGTGGGGATCATGGCACTCCTGTCCGGCGAACTGCAATTCGTGATGGTGGCGGGCCCGGTGGTGGTGGACAGCGCGCTGCGCGGCTCTAACGCCGTTTATGTTGCCGGCGGCATGTCAACGCTCGATTTCGTGCTCATCACTCGGCCCGAGATCAAAACCCCCGAACAACTTAAGGGCGGCACCGTCGGCTTGTCGGCGTTCAGAGGCGCTAATCCCGCCGCCACCCGTTTTGCCTTGCAGAAGCTCGGGCTCGGACCAAAGGACGTCTCGCTCGTCGTGGTCGGCGGCACCAGCGAAAGGATCGCCAATTTGCGCTTGGGAAAAATTCAGGCAACGCTTTTCAGCCCCCCGCAAAATATCACCGCGCAGCGCGAAGGCTTCAACGCCCTGGCGGATGTGGCGGAGCTAGGGCTGCCGTTCGTGCATACTGGCGTAGCGACGACGCGCGGCTTCATTCGCGACAACCCGGAGATCGTACGGCGCTACGTCAGGTCTCACCTCGAGGCGATTGCCTTGATGAAAACGGACCGCGAAGCAGCCATCAAAGCGCTGGCCAAATACCTGGGGCAAATCAAGGACCGCGATGTTCTCGTGAAATCGTATGACGCCGCGGCGCCCGACAACAGAATCTCGCGCAAACAATATCCCAGCTTGGCCGGCCTGCAGACGGTCCTCGACCTGGTGTCCGAAGACAATCCCCAAGCAAAGAGCGCCAAGCCGGACGACTTTGTCGATAATCGTTTCATAAGAGAGCTCGATCAAAACGGCTTCATCGATGGCCTGTACAAGGGCAAACCGCAATGAACAACGTCTGGAACTGCTTGAACATTTTGAACCAGTGTTTTGATATCCTATGAAGCAGCACATACTCATTTTTCTCGCCGTTCCGCTCTTAAGTTTCCTTTGCCCGCGTGTCGCTACAGCGCAGCGGCCGGCTCTGCAAAACGTTGTCGTCAGCTATCCCAGCAAGTCGATCACGAGCTATCCGATCCTGGATACGGCGAGGCGAAAGGGTTTCTTTCAACAGCAAGGGCTTAATGCAAGTCTCGTCTACATGCGCGGTGGACTCGATATCAAAGCGGTGCTTACGGGAGACGCCGACTTCGGCACCAGCACAACCACAGCCGTCACCGCATTCGTCGCCGGCGCGCCGGTGCGCATCGTTTGCAGCTACAATGCCCATGTTGATCAAGTGCTGTACGCCCAACCGAAATATCGTAGTATTGCGCAGCTCAAAGGACAACCCATCGGCTCGCTGAACCCTGGCGGGCTGATTGACGTGCTGCTCAGACGAGTCCTGGTCGCCAATGGATTGAATCCGGATCGGGATGTGGTGCTCCTCAGCATGGGCGGCACGCCGGAGCGCTACGCCGCCTTGAAGGCCGGCAATATCGCGGCCACGATGTTGAGCTCGCCTTACAACTTCCTTGCCGAGAAGGAGGGCTTCTCCAGGCTCGCGGCGACCCGCGACTATGTCGATGTCTCCGGAACGGCCGTGGTGACGCACGCGGACCGGATCAAAAAGAACCCCGAGCTGGTGAAAAAATTCATCCGCGCATCCGTGCGCGCCATCGCTTACATTCGCGATAACAAGCCGGACACCGTTCAGATGATCATGCGCGAGTTTGCCATGAATCAAGAAATTGCCGCGCTCGCGTACAACCAACTATTAGAATTGCTCAGCCAGGAGGGACGAATGCACGTCGACGCGTTTCAGCTCATGGTGGATTTCTCCCGCGCCGCGCAGAAAGTCGATCGCCCAATCAGCGCTTCCCAACTCCTCGATGCGACCCTACTGGACGAGGTCTTACGCGAGAG
>DASWAK010000399.1:0-3104 GCA_036391175.1 Pseudolabrys sp. | reverse complement strand
TGCCAAGGTGCGGAGCGCCGTCCCAGCTTCCTTCCCATAATCGTCTTTTGGTGGTAGGCTTAAATTCACATGGGCGCCAGAGGCCGAAAATCCACCGCCGAGCTTTCAGTCATCGCCGTTGACGGCAAGCCGCCCCGGCTCGAGCCACCAGCATCGCTGAGCGAAGCCGAGCGCATCATTTTCACCGCCCTGGTTGCCTCTTGTGACGCCCGGCATTTCCAGGCGAGCGATCTGCCGTTGCTGGTTCGCTACTGCGAGGCCTGCGCGCTCGCTGATTTGGCGGCCGCAGAGCTGCGGCGGGACGGCGCGGTGGTGAAGGGCAAGGCGAGTCCTTGGATCGTAATTCAGGAAAAGGCCGTGCGCGCCATGGTGGCGCTATCCATGCGGTTGCGGCTGTCACCGCAGAGCCGCACCGATCCCAGAACGGTCGGGCGCCGACCGACGCTCATTGGCCCCAAGGCCTGGGAAGTGCGGCCGGCGTGGCTGCCCGGCGAGGAAAACGATGATGAAGCCAGATGATCGCAAAGCCAGAATTTTCGCGCTCATGCAGCGCTACAATCAGGTTGGCTGTTTGCTTCCCGAGGAGGACGATTTCGACCCGACCAATGCGGCGGCTTTAGCTGAGGCCAAGTTAATTCTTGCTGAGATGGCAAAGGTGAAGGCTGAACTTGAAGCGATGCTAGGGCTGCCGTTATGCGCGACGACAACAAGCCGACCGGCCGCCACGCGCTGCTCAAGCGGCTGACGTAAAAATCGCCCGCTAATTACTTGCCGAATATCTGACGTACCCCGTCGATGTCGCGCGACCGCACCGCCTGCTCACGGCTTGCCGAGTACCCCTTATTGTGGATCGACGGTTTCGCTTCGCGCGCCGTTATCGTCCAGAACCACGGCCGACCCTCGGGTGCTTGCGGGTGGAGGAATATCCGACCGATGTGCCGGTCGCCGTCGAACACGTCGTAATCGTCGTCAGACCATTCGCCGCTCGGGCGGGATTTAGAAGCGCGGACGAGCCTCAGCGAGTTAGCGGGCATTTTGGCTATTTGGCACGGTGCGTGGAAAACTCCGATAAACATCGGACGATCCACCAAAGATTTGGCACGCTAAACAACCGTGGGCGTGGGCAATACCGGAAACTTACAGAAAGGCAAATTTCCCTGATGAAGCAAGGCCGGCCATTGACACGGGACCAGGCAGAAGGGCTTGCGATTCAGGCTCTTACGTTCATCGCCGGGGACGGCGAGCGACTCGGGCGCTTCCTCGCTGTCACTGGCATCGGCCCGGCTGAGATTCGCACAGCCGCGCGCGAGCCTGGATTTTTGGTTGGCGTGCTCGAATACATGGCCTCTGATGATCGCTTGATCACCGCATTTGCCAGCGAAACTGGTCTTGATCCAGCCGACATCGACAGGAGCCGCACAGCGCTGACCGCCAGCCCATGGGAGCGCGAGTTACCATGAGCTTTTGTCGCGACTGCCTTGCCGACACGCTAGATCAAGCGATGCGTTGTCCGCTCTGCGGCTCGCCGCGATTGGTCCGCCATCCCGAGGCCGATTCACTCAGCATCGCGCATGTCGATTGCGATGCCTTTTACGCGACCATCGAGAAACGTGATGACCCCACGCTTGCTGACAAACCGGTGATTGTTGGTGGCGGCAAGCGCGGCGTGGTGGCCGCTGCATGCTATCTGGCGCGTACCTACGGCATCCGCTCTGCGATGCCGATGTTCGAGGCCAAACGCCGTTGCCCGGATGCAGTCGTAGTTAAGCCTAACATGGCGAAGTACGTGCAGGTCGGTCGCGAAGTCCGTAAGGCGATGTTTGCGCTCACGCCACTGGTCGAGCCTCTGTCCATCGACGAGGCGTTTCTCGATTTGAGCGGCACTGAACGGTTGCACGGCATGAGCGCACCCAAGGTGCTGGCGCGCTTCGCCAGCAAAGTCGAGCGCGAACTCGGCATTACGGTTTCGATCGGTCTATCGGAGAACAAATTCCTCGCCAAGATTGCTTCCGACCTCGATAAGCCGCGCGGCTTTGCCGTGCTTGGCCAAGCGGCAGCGGTTAGGTTTCTTGCGGATAAGCCCGTCGGTTTCATCTATGGCGTCGGCGCAGTGAACGCGGCCAAGCTCGCGGCTGACGGTTTTCGCACCATCGCCGACTTGCAGCGTGCGGACGAGCACGATCTCATGCGCCGGTATGGCGAAGAAGGTTCGCGGCTGTGGCGCCTCGCGCGCGGCATTGACGCGCGCACGGTCAATCCCGAACGTGATACCAAAAGCATTTCGGCCGAAACCACTTTCGAGCGGGACATTGGCGAGTTTCGCCCGCTCGAGCAGTATTTGTGGGATTTGACTGAACGCGTCTCAACGCGGCTCAAAGGCAACTCGCTTGCAGGCTCGACCGTGACGCTCAAGCTGAAAAGCGCTGACTTCAAGATTCGTACGCGCGCACGCGCGCTTAGCATGCCAACGCAGCTCGCTGCTCGCATCTTCGCTGCTGGTCGCGACCTGCTTGCGCAGGAAGTGGGAACAACCCGCTTCCGCTTGATCGGCATCGGCGTCAGCAATCTGGAAACCGCCGAGGGTAATGATTTCGCAGATCTCATTGATCGCCGCGCGGCGGAAGCCGAGCACGCTATAGACCGGCTGCGCTCGAAGTTTGGCCGCAACGCGGTGGTGAAAGGGCTAGCGCTCGACGAGGACTAACCCGCGCTTAAGGACAGGGCTTTACGTTTTTCAGTTCCAATGAGGTCATTTCGCCACTGATCGTGAAATCCGTGTAATCGAGAACGAGCGCACGCGAGATGCCGTTCTCATAAAGCTCGAAACCAATCGAATAGACCGGGGTTTGTTCGCCGCTTTGTTCGGACTTCTCATCCTTCTTGTCGAAATAGCTGATTGTCACAGGCCAACGCGTGAGTTTGGCGAGCTCCGGAATTTTTGCCGCGGCGTCGCTGGGTGCTTTTTCGCCTGACGTGATCGGTCGACCGATCACGGTAAGTGTATTGTATAGTTTCTCACCAGATTCCGAACCGTCATAAACTGGAAATTCCAGGACGGATTTGCCCTCGCGCGCTGCGGCAATAATCCGCCGCATATGTTCGGT
>DASWAK010000398.1:0-2279 GCA_036391175.1 Pseudolabrys sp. | reverse complement strand
GCATTCAGTGGCGGTTGCCATCAACCGCCATCTGTTCTGGCATGCGGTGCGCAGCTTCCTCGACATGCCGACACCCACGGCGATTTAGAGCCTAGCGGTCAAAAACTCGCGCAGCGCTTTCATCGTTTCGTTCGGCACCTCTTCGGAAAGATAGTGTCCGCAGGGCAGCGCTTTGGCCCCGACAATATTCGTCGCGTAATTTCGCCAGATTTCGGCCGGACCAGGCTTGTGGTTCCGGCCGACACCGCCTGTCGCGCCCCACAGCAATAGCACAGGGCATCCAATCTTGCGGCCAGCTTCGAAATCCCTCGTGTCCATTTCCAGATCGACGCCAAAGGTAGCACGATAGTCCTCGCAGATCGCGTGGATGGTTTCAGGGTTGCGAAAGCAGCGCTTGTATTCGGCGAGCGCTTCCCCATCGAAGAAACTCAACCCCTGCTTGGTCTTGGCAAGCTTCTTTTCGATGAACCAGTCCGGATCGGCGCCCATCATCCGTTCAGGCAAATCGTAGGGTTGGATATTAAAGAACCAGTGCCAGGAGAACGTGCCCCACTGCCGTGTCACGTGGTTGAGCAAATGGTGTTGCGGGATGATGTCGAGGATCGCCGCCCGCGTCACTTTTTTCGGATGGTCAAGACACATGCGATGCAGCACGCGGGCGCCGCGATCATGGCCGGCAGCATAATACGTATCGAAGCCGAGCGCGGCCATTACCTCGACTTGATCCTGTGCCATTGCGCGGAATGAATAGCCGGCATGATCCTCGCCGCCCGGAGGCTTTTCGGAATCGCCATAGCCGCGCAAATCGGTGGCCACTACGGTAAAATCGCGCGCCAGCACCGGCGCGACTTTGTGCCACGACAGGTGCGTAAACGGATTGCCGTGCATCAGCAGCACCGGCGGTCCACTGCCGCCGGTAACAGTGACGATGCGCGCACCGCTGGTTTTAATCTCGGTGCGGGTGAATCCCTCGAGCAACACGCTAGATTCCCAAATATTGCGAATATTTCTGATCTCTTCAGTCGCCGCCTCCTGCGCAACCGGATCCGACGGCAAAAGCTCGATCTGGAGAGCGGCACCCGCCCACCCTTATCCTTCTCCGGATGGAAGGAGCGCAGGCCCGCATCCACTTGCGGCGGTAGCACAACCCGTCACCCGCCGCCTTATTGCCGGGAGCATAACAAATTCCGGCAAGGGTCAAGAGGACGCTAATCGAAAGGCTACAAAGAGAAACCCCGACTTCGGTTATCCCTTGCCCTTGCGCAATAAAGTTGCCACTTGTTGCGTTTCGCCCACACTTTGGAGACATAATGGCCGCCATCGACCCGCCGCTGACGATGTCGTTGCGCGTGACGCGCAACGACCAGATCGCCGACGGCATTCATCTGCTTGAATTTCGCGATTCGGCCGGAAAGCCATTGCCGGAATTTACCGCCGGCGCGCATATCGGCGTGCGGGTGCCGAACGGTTTATTGCGCAAATATTCGCTGTGCAATGATCCGGCCGAGCGCGATCGCTACCAGATTGCGGTTAAGCGCGAAGACAACGGGCGCGGCGGATCGTGCAACTTGATCGACAACGTGAAAGCCGGCGACGCGCTGACGGTGACGGCACCGGTCAATGATTTTGGCCTGCCGCCACGCGCTCAGGATTTTCTGTTCATTGCCGGCGGCATTGGCGTGACCCCGATCATGGCGATGATCAGGCAGGTCGTGGCCGAGGGCAAACGCTTTCGCCTGTTCTATTGTTCGCGCTCGCCGGAAACGACTGCATTCCGCGATGAGCTGAACGCGTCGCAATTCAAGGATCTGGTCACGATCCACTACGACCAGGGAGACGCATCACGCTCGCTCGATCTGCGCCCGATCCTCGCCGAGCGAAAAAACCGCGAGCACCTCTACTGCTGCGGGCCGCGACCGTTGATGGAGGCAGTGCGCGCCATGACGGACCACTGGTCGCCCACCGCCGTGCATTTCGAGGCGTTCAGCGAGGCTGAGACGCATAAAGCGGACGACAAGCCGTTCAAGGTGAGACTCGCGCGCTCAGGCGCGGTTCTCGATGTCCCAACCAGCAAGACAATCCTTGAAGCCCTGCGCGAACATGGGCTCGAAGTCCCGAGCTCCTGCGAAACCGGCACCTGCGGAACCTGCCGGACCAAATTATTGGCGGGTGAGGCCGATCACCGCGACCTCGTGCTGACCGAGCACGAGCGCAAAGACACCATCATGATCTGTGTCTCTCGTGCCCGCGGCGATGAAATCACCATCGACCGCTAAAGC
>DASWAK010000397.1:0-3648 GCA_036391175.1 Pseudolabrys sp. | reverse complement strand
CAAAACCAGCCTATCGCCAGGTGCTGGTCAAAGTTGTTGCCTGTTCATTGAACTACCGCGATCTCGCAATCGCTCGAGGTACCTACCGGCTGCCCGTCACTGCCAATCTTGTCCCGCTTTCCGACGGTGCCGGCGAGGTCGTCGAGATCGGTGCAGGGGTTCGGCGCGTCAAGGTCGGGGACAAAGTCGCTGGCAACTTTTTTCAGCGCTGGAGCGCTGGTGAGCCGGGACCGGACACCCACCAAAGCGCGCTCGGCGGCGGCATCGACGGCATGCTCGCTGAACATGTCGTGCTCGAGGAAGACGGCGTCGTAAAAATCCCTGCTCACCTATCACTGGAAGAGGGTGCGACCTTGCCCTGCGCAGGAGTAACGGCATGGCATGCCATGATCGAACACGCGCGTTTGATCGCCGGTAAGACCGTGCTGCTGCAAGGAACCGGCGGTGTGTCGATCCTCGGTCTGCAGTTGGCGAAAGCCATGGGCATCGCCGTGATCATCACATCCTCGCGCGACGACAAGCTTGCCCGCGCAAAACAGCTCGGTGCCAATCACGGTATTAATTACAAGACGACGCCCGATTGGGACAAAGCTACCAAGGACCTCACCAATGGCCAAGGGGTGGATTGCGTGGTCGAGGTCGGAGGGGCCGGCACGATCGCGAAGTCTTTTGCCTCGATCCGGGTGGGCGGACGCATCAGTCTGATCGGTAATCTGAGTGGCCCGGCAACCGAACTCAATCCCGGGCTGATCATCGCTCGGCGAGCCAACGTGCAAGGCATCTCGGTCGGTTCCACGGCCATGTTCGAAGCGATGAACCAAGCGATCGCCGCCAACCAGATCAAACCGGTGATCGATAAAGTCTTCGGTTTTGACGAAGTCAAAGCCGCCTATCAGCACATGGCATCGGGAACGCATTTCGGGAAAATTGTCATTCGCGTCGCTGCATAAAGCGCTTTGGCACCATGGAAAATACGCTCGGCTTTTTCGGTTTCTGTGCTGCGGTCTTTGCCGTCGCGAGTACAGGCGCAATTTTTCGACCAGGCGATTGGTACAAAGGGCTGAAGAAGCCTTCGTGGTGTCCGCCTGACTGGCTCTTCGGGCCAGCCTGGACAGTGCTCTATCTGATGATTGCGATTGCCGGCTGGCTCATCTGGCGTGATTTTGGTTTCAGCAAGGCTTCCGGCGCGTTCACGCTCTACTTCCTGCAGTTGCTCCTGAACATGCTTTGGTCGCCTTTGTTTTTTGGATTGAAGCGTCCCGCTATCGCGATGGCAGAACTTGTCGTTCTTTGGGGGTCGATAGCCATGACTATTGTGGCATTTTGGTCTCTCAGCGAAACGGCCGCATTATTGCTGGTGCCGTATTTTGCCTGGGTGACTTTCGCTGGAGCGCTCAATTTCGCTTTGTGGCGTTTGAATGCGAAGCCGGCAAAAGTCTAATTAGCCCTGTTGATTGAGCGTGACCATCGCTGATTAGTTTTCAGAAAATGCTCCGGGAGCGTATGCGCATAACGCCCATTATGAAATTTTTGCGTCTGGAGCGGTGGTCCGCGTCGCGCCTTCCCGCCACCCCAACCCCGGCGCTACAAATTTTAGGATCGCCTCGATCACATGAGCGTTGTAGTCGACGCCGAGTTGATTGGGCACGGTAAGGAGTAACGTGTCGGCCTCGGCGATGGCTTCGTCTTGCTTGAGCTGCTCGATCAGCGCGTCCGGCTCGGCGGCGTAGCTGCGGCCGAAGATGGCGCGCTCCTTCTCGCTCAGCATGCCGATCTGGTCCTTGCTCTCATCGCCGCCGAAATACATGCGGTCGCGATCGTCCACCAGCGCGAAGATGCTGCGCGAGACCGACACGCGCGGCGTGCGCGTGTGCCCCGCTTCTTTCCACGCCGCACGATAAAGCCTGATCTGCTCCGCCTGCTGGATATGGAACGGCTTGCCGCTCTCGTCGATCTTGAGCGTCGAGCTTTGCAGGTTCATGCCGAGCTTGGCCGCCCATTCCGCCGTGGCGTTGGTGCCGGCGCCCCACCAGATGCGATCGCGCAGACCTTCGGAATAAGGCTCGAGGCGCAGGAGACCGGGCGGGTTCGAAAACATCGGCCGCGGGTTGGGCTTGGCGAAGCCTTGGCCGCGCAGCACTTCGAGAAAGACCTCGGTGTGGCGCCGCGCCATGTCGGCGTCGGTCATGCCATCCGGCGGGACGTAACCAAAGTAGCGAAAGCCGTCGATCACCTGCTCGGGCGAGCCGCGGCTGATGCCGAGCTGAAGGCGCCCGCCAGCGATGAGGTCGGCGCTGCCTGCGTCCTCCGCCATGTACATCGGGTTCTCGTAGCGCATGTCGATGACCGCGGTGCCGATCTCGATGCGCTTGGTCTTGGCGCCGCAGGCCGCGAGCAACGGAAACGGCGAGCCGAGCTGGCGGGCGAAGTGATGGACGCGGAAATAGGCCCCGTTGGCGCCGAGCTCCTCGGCCGCGACGGCAAGCTCGATCGATTGCAGCAGCGCGTCGGACGCAGAACGCGTCTGCGACTGCGGCGACGGGGTCCAGTGGCCGAAGGAGAGGAAGCCGATGTGTTTCATGGGGGGTTATATGGGTATGACGCATTTAGTTCGTGCGTCAGGTTCGCCGAAATAACGAACCGATTTGGCGAGCTGGAGCGCAGGAGGCGAGGTAAATCTTTTAAAGACGACGACGCTCACCTTTGATCATGACCTACCATTTTCCAAGGGCGGGACAAGTATCTCAGCAAAAAATGTAAGATTGCTATGCATGAAACATAATATTCAGAAATCTAGCAAAATTGAATGAGTGCGGATCGAACAATAGGCTACATCGATCAGGTAACTCCAAAACTGCTTGTACCACCGATCGGTAACGTTCCAGTTGTGAGGAGCCGACGCAGCTTGTTGCTACCGACGGAGTTGTACTTGCACTCGCATTTGTCGCCCGTGCATTCCACTTCCTGCGCCACCCGAGCAGACCCAACGCGCCGAGGCCGGCGGCGAAGAGTGGGAGAGCGGCTGGGAGAGGTGTCTCGTTAGGACGCTCCCGACCCGGGAAGAAATTGCAAAATTTTTGGCTCGAAATGACAAGACGAAGCCGTCGCTATGCTTTAAGCAGGCCATTATTGAAAATTTTTCATCTTGCTGCGAACCAAGCCGAACGAAATTCGAAATTGTTCGTTTTGATGCAGCGTGCGCGAGGAATGGCTGGGCCGGATGTGTTGCCGGGTTAGGCGCGCAGTACGCCGCCGGTGCGTTTCGTGACTTCGGCGACGATCTTCCCAGAAAGCGTATCGATCTCGGCATCGGTCATCGTCTTTTCACGCGGCTGAATGGTAATCGCGATAGCGATCGACTTTTTGCCGGACTCGATGCCTTTTCCTTCATAGACATCGAACACGATTACATTGCTGATGAGTTTCTTGTCGACGTTCTTCGCCGCGCGCACGATGTCCGCAGCTTTCACTGCTCTGTCGACTACAAATGCGAAATCTCGCTCGACTGGCTGGAACGGCGACAATTCAAGCAACGGCTTTGCGCGCGTGGGTCGTGCTTTCTGCTCTGGAATTTTCTCCAGGATTACCTCGAAAGCCGCTAGCGGCCCTTCGGCCTTCAATCCAGCAATGGTGCGTGGATGCAATTCG
>DASWAK010000396.1:0-7842 GCA_036391175.1 Pseudolabrys sp. | reverse complement strand
CGATGAGGCTCGCGCTAAATACGGGACCAAGGGCGCCCGGCTTCAATGACCATTCCTTGACGAGGCTTGGCGCTGCGAAGGCGATCGCGGTGATATCGTAGCCATCGATGAGAACAATGAAGAATGACCAAATAAGCAATTTGATCTGAAATGAACTCAGTCCCCGCTCGTCGAGCAGCCGTGAGATCGGAACGACCTTGTCCGCCATGATTGCCTCCCCTGGATCGATTATTTTTCAATTGGGCCGTTGCGGCCCTTAAACGGATGCTATGCTAACGGTCGCGTTATGAAAAGCAGGTTTGCCAGATCAAGTTAGCGCGTGCGATACCGGCAAGATCAATTCCGAAAGATGCGCCGCATCGTGATAGATTGTATCGCTTCCGATCTTATCGGGCCGGTAATAGTGCGACC
The DNA here is from genome assembly GCA_036391175.1 of Pseudolabrys sp. Taxonomy (GTDB): domain Bacteria; phylum Pseudomonadota; class Alphaproteobacteria; order Rhizobiales; family Xanthobacteraceae; genus Pseudolabrys. Next base: position 7,431 of record DASWAK010000396.1, on the reverse strand, counting down.
ACAGGATTTCCGTGGCCGGTGAGTCGCCGTTGACGATTTCCAGCCGGAGACGGTGGCCTTGCTTGATGAGGTAAGCCATCGGCTCAAGACTGATCTCGAATTTGTAAATCTCGTTCGGTGTCAGTGCCTGCGGATCGGAGTGGCTGTGGTACGGCACCATGTCTGTACTGCGTGCCACGTCAAGCGCGCGGTGCGATGCTCGCAGCCAGCCCCGCGTAATGAGTTCGGCAAATGGATTAAGTCCCTTGCCGCGGTCGTCGGAAGACTGCGGGAACTGATCGGAAAGCTTTACGAAGAAATCGGTGTCGCGTGCGGTCGACGACGCATAGAGAACGAGTTTGAACGGGCCACAGATTTCGAGATCGCTTTCAAGTGGCGCACTTGTAAACGTCAACACGCGGCGCGCTGGGTCGAAGCCGCCCGGAGGGCCCGCCGGACCGAATCCGACAACGCCGGACACCCAGCCAGGATTGGGATATTTGTAGGCCGTCGAGACTGCGCCGCTTGCAGGTTGCGATGACAGGCTGCCATCATTCAAAGAGCTGACGCTGCCCGACGGCAAAGCGTTAAGGAACCAGCGCGTGTAGCGGACGCCCGGCGGCGGCCAACTGTCCGCTTTGCGTACGAGGTTTGAGCCGCGGACTGCATATTCGACGTTCGGGCGGGTTAGATAGTCCGTCTGCTTGCCTTTGAGATAGTGATCGTAGAATGGCAGCAGCACATCTCGGTGAAAATCGACGCTGGAAAATTCAGCCGCCGCCGCCCAGGCATTCGGAACCCCGGACATACGCAGTTTCTTCGGTCCCGCCGCCCGAGCGTAGCCGTCGATGTTGCCGCGCGTATGCAGCTGCATCTTCGCCCAAACACCGCTTGAGTAGAGCGGGACCTTGATACGGTCGAGGACTTCCCAGGCACTGCGCTCACGCCAGAACTCGTCATAGGTGGGATGCGCGGCAACCATTTGCGTCAGGTCGGTTTCCTGATCACGCGCCGGGCCGTTGGTGGGGAAACGGTTAATGAAGCGGTTCTGATACCACCAGTACCCGGGGAAGAAATCGCAAGGGATACCGCCGTGATAGGTGCCGGCGCGATAGAGATCTGCCAATCCGTCATGCGCGGCAATGCATGCAAGCGCAGGCGGCGCAAGCGCCCCCATAAACCATTGCAACATGCAAAAATAGGACTGACCGATGCCGCCAACCTTGCCATTGCTCCAGGATTGTCGGCCGACCCACTCAATGACGTCGTAAAGATCCTGCTGCTCGCGACGGCCAAGAAATTCGAAGTAGCCGCCAGAACGACCGCTACCACGCACATCCATATGGACATAGGCGTAGCCTTGCTCGACGTACCACTCGATTGGGCCGGTCTCGCGCCAAAGAAATTGCCCGCTCGCAGGCAGACTGTTGTTGTCAAAACGGTAAGGTGCCGCGCCGAACAAGGCAGGGTAAGGACCGGCGCCGTCGGGCCGATATATGCGGGCACCTATCGACGTTCCATCACGAACATCGATTTGAACAATCTCATCGATCACCCGCGGTTGACCTCCATTGGCTAAAATAATTATAGGCAGATTTTTCCGCGGGTGGGCAGCTATGATTGGAGGATGAATCACCCCCTGCGCTCTTTTCTCGCAGACCTGTATCGCACTGCGGTAGCGGCGGCACACCCGGCGTCGTCCTTGCCACCGTTGTTACCGCCGCCACCATCTGGCCGGCTCATTTTGCTCGCGGCGGGCAAAGCAGCGGGGTCGATGACTGAGGTGGCAGAAGCGCATTACCTTGACGGGTTGCGGATTGCGGCGGAACGCCTGAGCGGTGTTGCGGTCGCACGTCACGGCTACGGGCGGCACCTCAGGCGGGTGCGCATGATCGAGGCCGGCCATCCCATTCCGGACGCAGCGGGCCTGGAGGGCGCCGACCGCGCGCTAAAGCTGGCCGATAGCGCAGATGCAAATGATCTCGTGCTGGTGATGATGTCCGGGGGCGCTTCGGCGAACTGGATCGCGCCGGCTGAAGGTATTTCATTCGAGGACAAGCAAGCGGTTACCCGTGCGCTGCTGCGCTCAGGCGCAACCATCGGCGAGATCAATACAGTGCGCAAACATCTCTCGCGCATCAAGGGGGGGCGCTTGGCGCTGCACGCACATCCGGCGAAACTTATGACCATCGCAATCTCGGACGTGCCGGGCGACGATCCTTCAGCAATCGGTTCGGGGCCGACAATCCCCGATCCGACCACGCTGCGAGACGCACGCGCGATCGTCGCGAAATATAGTCTCAGTCTTCCCGATAGCATCACGCGTGCACTCAATGAGTCCAAAAATGAAACGCCCAAGCCGGGCGATTCCATCTTCGCGGGCAGCCAACTCGTGCTCGCAGCGCGGCCAGCCGACGCGATGCGCGCAGCGGAAGCCGCGGTGCGGACTGCCGGTTACGATTGCATTTCGCTTGGCGACCGCATCGAAGGCGAAGCTCGCGACGTGGCCGCCGCCCACGCTCGCCTCGCGCGCGAGCTGCGCGCAGAGGGAAAGCGCGCGGTGATCATTTCCGGCGGGGAATTGACAGTGACCATCCATGGCAAGGGCCGCGGTGGACCCAATCAGGAATACGCACTTGCGCTTGCGATCGCGCTTGCGGAGATGCCGGCAGTTGCTGCGCTCGCAGCCGACACTGACGGCACCGATGGCGGAGGTGGTGCGGCCAGCGACCCTGCCGGCGCGCTGGTTGATGGCGAATCGGTGGCGCGCGCCAAAGCTCGCGGCCTCGATCCCACCGCCTTTCTCGACGACAACAATTCGACCGGTTTCTTTGAGGTCTTGGGCGATCTACTGGTACCAGGGCCGACTTACACCAACGTGAACGACTTCCGTGCCATCGTCGTTGACAGGCCGTGACCGATCACGCCACAACCGCGGATCGTTCGGAACCGGCGACCATCGTGACCGCATTGCCACTCATCGCCGTCAGGCGCCGTTTTTCCCGTATCCTCGCCTGCGCAGCGGTTCCCGCCGTGTTGTTGCTGGCGGCTTCAGCATATCCGGCCAAGGCCGATTTCCGGTTGTGCAACAACACCGGAAGCCGGGTCGGCGTCGCGATTGGCTACAAAGACAATGAAGGTTGGACAACCGAAGGCTGGTGGAACGTTTCATCGCGCTCTTGCGAAACGCTGCTGCGCGGCGCACTGGTTGCACGTTACTATTACATTTACGCAGTCGATTACGACCGCGGCGGTGAGTGGTCCGGCAAGGCCTATATGTGTTCGCGCGAGAAAGAATTCACCATTCGCGGTACCGACAACTGCCTGGCTCGCGGCTATGACCGCACCGGCTTCTTCGAGGTCGACACCGGCGAGCAACGCTCATGGACGGTGCAATTGACGGACGCCGCCGAGCAGGCCCCTGGCCGCCCCCTCCAGCCGCGCGCGCCTTTCGGCCCCTCGCGTCCGCCGACGACGCTGCCGCCGCCTCCCGCCGGAGGCGCCAAACCATGAGACGCCTGCGCCGCGCCAAGATCATCGCAACCCTCGGGCCTGCCTCCTCTAACCCCGATATGATCGGCCACCTTTTCAAAGCTGGCGCCGACGTCTTTCGCATCAATATGAGCCACACCAGCCAGGAACGCATGCGCGAGCTGGTCGGGATGATCCGCGCCGTCGAGCGTGACACTGGCCGACCGATCGGCGTACTGATCGATTTGCAGGGGCCGAAGCTCCGTCTCGGAACGTTTACCGGCGGCTCGGTCACAGTGAAAAGCGGCGACAGCTTCGTACTCGATACTGATACAGCGCCCGGCGACGCTACGCGCGCTTATCTGCCGCATCCGGAAATATTCGCCACGATCAAGCCTGACCATGCACTGTTGATTGATGACGGCAAGGTCAAGCTCACTGTCACCGACGCGGATCCCAATCGCATTGTTACGCGTGTCGTTGTTGGCGGTAAGCTTTCCGATCGCAAGGGCGTGAGCCTGCCGGACACAACCATTCCTTTCTCGGCGTTGACCGAGAAGGACCGTTCCGATCTCGAAGCCGCTCTCGAAACTGGCATCGACTGGGTGGCTCTTTCGTTCATTCAAAGGCCGGAAGATATCGCCGAAGCAAAGAAGATCACCCGCGGGCGCGCGGCGGTAATGGCCAAGATCGAGAAGCCGCAAGCGGTACACCGGCTGGCGGAGATTATAGATCTCGCCGACGCGCTCATGGTGGCGCGCGGCGATCTCGGTGTGGAAATGCCGCTGGAGAAAGTACCCGCCGTGCAAAAGCAAATGACGCGGGCCAGCCGCGTCGCGGGCAAGCCGGTTGTCGTGGCGACGCAAATGCTGGAATCGATGATCAGCGCACCCGTGCCGACACGTGCGGAAGTATCTGATGTCGCCACCGCAATTTACGAAGGTGCCGACGCAGTAATGCTGTCGGCGGAGTCGGCGGCCGGACAGTATCCTGTGCAGGCGGTCGAAACGATGAATCGGATTGCCGAAGAAATCGAAGGGGACCCGCTCTACCGCAACATAATTGCGGCACAGCGCGCCGAGCCGGAGGCGACCGGTGCCGACGCGATCGCGGACGCCGCGCGTCACATTGCCGACACGCTCGACCTTGCCGCGGTGGTGTGTTGGACCTCATCGGGCTCAACCGGCTTGCGGATGGCGCGCGAACGGCCGCGGCCTCCAATTGTTGCGCTGTCACCCAATATTGCGACCGGACGGCGACTGGCGGTTGTGTGGGGTGTGCATTGTGTTGTGACCGAAGATGCGCATGACCAGGACGACATGGTCGACCGCGCCTGCCGTATCGCTTTCAAGGAAGGTTTTGCCAAGCCCGGTCAGCGCGTCATTGTTGTGGCCGGTGTTCCCCTCGGCACGCCGGGCGCGACCAATATGTTACGCATTGCCTATGTTGGTGCGGAGACTGCGGGAGATTAATTATCAGTGTGGTGGCGTGAGCCGGGCTAGATATTCCGGCCTTCGACCTTTTCCTGCAGAGTCTTCACCAGGTCGGGAATGCGCTCCATGCGCGGATAAAGCGTGAGCGCGCGCCGATAAACTTCTAGTGCCTGCTTGTCGTCGCCAATGTCCTGGAGGATCAATCCGAAACCCGCCAAAGCTCCGAAATGACGTGGCTCGCGCTTGAGCACCTGGCGGATATCCGCAAGCGCGCGGCCGTAATCCTTCTTCATGTAGAAGATGGTTGCGCGCCGATTCCAAGCCTCGACATAGTCTGGTTTCACCTTAACGATCGCGTCAAGCAGCTTGATCGCAAGATCGAGATCCTTTGCCTCGATCGCGGTCTTGACCCGCGTCATCAACAGATTGGCCGTGTCACTATGAGAGGCTGTCCAGAGCGCCCAGATACGCTCTTCGATCGCTTTCGCAGTCACGTCGTCAGGCGCGACCTTTAGCGCGCCGAAGAGAAAATCGAGGTTGCGTATCCGTTCGCCGCGCGTCACCTGCGGCGGCTTGGCCGACAGCTCGCTCCGCTTGCCAGATTGCGCGGCGGCTGGCGCAGCGTGGGTCGCGGCCACGGCGGCGGTCAGAAACGCTACGAGGAATCGAGTGCGCATAGGCGGAGTGTAACGTCTCCGCGTTTCGTGGCCAATATGCGGCGATGAACAGGCGCCGACGGCGTCCAGATCAGCCCTGACGGGCTTTGAAGCGGCGATTGGTTTTGTTGATGATGTAGACCCGACCCTTGCGGCGCACCAAGCGATTGTTGCGATGCCGGCCGCGCAGGGATTTCAGGGAGTTGCGGACTTTCATGACAATCTCTGACTGCTGTTTGCCGGGTACATACGCAGGCCACCCAGCCATGTCAACGCAAGCTGCCCCACCGGTGGTTACCAGCACTTGCCTGCTCTACAGTCCCGTCGGGGGAGTTCAAGCCATGCAGCGCAGCCGTGACCGTTTTCTGACCACCCATACTGGCAGTCTGCCGCGACCAGATGACCTTATCCGCATGATGTACGCCAAGGAGGAAGGTGTGCCGGTCGACGCAAGCGCATTGGCTGCGCGCGTGCGGGCAGCCGTGGCGGAGGTCGTCAGAAAACAGGCTGATGCGGGCATCGATCTTATCAACGATGGAGAAATGTCAAAGCCGAGCTATGCCACCTACATCAAAGACCGGCTCAACGGGTTTGGCGGTACCGGCAACACCTTCGTCTATCAGGATCTGTCTGACTTTCCGCGGCTGGAAAAACGTGTATTTGGCGATCCTGGCCGCTCGCGCCGCAAAACCCCGGCCTGTAACGCCCCGATTACTGTGCGCGACAAGCACGCGCCACAAGTCGATACCGACAATCTCAAGGCCGCATTGAAGGACGTAAAAACGGCCGGCGGCTTCATGAGCGCGGCCTCGCCCGGCGTGGTGTCGCTGTTCTTTCGTAATGAGCACTACAAGGATTTCGAGAGTTACATCTACGCCATCGCCGATGCCATGCGACACGAATACGAGACCGTCACAAAAGCTGGCTTCGTCCTGCAGATTGATTGTCCAGACCTCGCCATGGGCCGGCATATTCAATATGCGGATTTGAGCCTGCCAGACTTCCGAAAGCGCGTGCAGATCCACATTGAGGCGCTCAATCACGCGCTCGCCAATATTCCAGCCGAGCAGCTGCGCCTACATCTTTGCTGGGGTAATTACGAGGGCCCGCATCATCGCGACGTGCCGCTCGTCGACATCATCGACATCGTGTTCAATGCGAAACCCATTGCAATTTCGCTAGAAGCGGCCAATCCGCGGCACGCCCACGAGTGGACGGTATTCGAGAGGGTGAAGCTGCCTGACGGCAAGGTGCTGATCCCAGGTGTCATCGAGTCGAAAACGAATTTCATCGAGCACCCGGAATTGATCGCGCAACGTATTGGGCGTTATGCCGAAACCATTGGACGCGAAAATGTCATCGCGGGCTCGGACTGCGGTTACGGCACCTGGGTCGGTCAGGCGGCAGTGGACCCCGACGTGGTATTCGCCAAACTCAAGGCCATGGCGGAAGGTGCCGCGCTCGCCTCGCGACAATTTTGGAAATAGGAAAACACCATGGTGTTCGAACCCGATGATGTCGGCTTATCATCCCAGCGCCTGCAGCGCATGCGCGATGCGTTCCAGGTAGACATAGACATGGGCATCGTGCCTGGCGTCAATGCTGGTTGCAGAGAAAAATGGTGGGCGCGACAGGGATCGAACCTGTGACCCCCTCCATGTCAAGGAGGTGCTCTTCCGCTGAGCTACGCGCCCTTAAAGCGTGATTGATCTATCGGCTCTAAATCGGCGAGGCAAGGCCGTGTAAAAGCGCGCTAGGCCGCCAGCATTTTCTGCACTTCGGTCACGAGTTCGCGCAGGTGGATCGGCTTTGACAATACCTTGGCATGCTTGGGTGCATTGGAATCGGCATTGAGCGCTACTGCGGCGAAACCGGTGATGAACATGATCTTG
>DASWAK010000395.1:0-6684 GCA_036391175.1 Pseudolabrys sp. | reverse complement strand
GTGAGCGCGATTTCCGGCATCAGAATCAGGGTCTGTTGCTTGCGACGGATATTCTCAGCCACGGCCTCGAAGTAGACTTCCGTCTTGCCCGAGCCTGTGACGCCGTCGAGTAGAGTAACGGTGTAGCCGCCTTGCACGACTGTTGTGCGAAGCGTATCGGCGGCGCCGAGTTGGGCGAGCGAGAATTCCGGCTTGTGGAAATCAGGGTTTGGCTGTGAAACCACCGGCTCGGGTGGTAGTACGACTGTTTCCAGCGTGCCTTCGTCGATAAGTCCGTCGATCACGCCAACGCTCACGCCTGCTTCCTGCGCGCCCTCGCCCTTCGAACGCGTGAGTCCGTCGGAGAAAAGTCCGAGCACGCGCGCGCGCGCTGCTGTCATGCGTTGTGGCGCGGGGCCAGCGAGCCGTACACCAACACGCTCACGCCCGGGGCCAAGATGCTCGCCCATGCGCAGGGCCATGCGCAGCACCATGCCACGCGAGGCGAGCGTATAGCCCGAGACCCAATCGACGAACTGGCGGAGCTCTGCTTTCAGCGGCGGCACATCGAGTTTTTCGTCGACATCCTTCAGGCGGTTGTGCAGGCGCGGATTTGGGTTGGGATTGTGGGCCCAGACAACGCCCATATATTCACGCGCGCCCAGTGGGACCGCCACCAGATCCCCGGGCGCGAGCTCAAGACCCGCTGGCACACGATAGGAATAGGTCTGGTCGAGCGCGACCGGCACCAGAATGTCGACAACCCTGTTCATGGGTTTATTCACCCGCGCATAATCTTTTCCAAAAACCGGTGCCGACCCTCGGATCAAGTCGGAGGGCAAGCTCTTTTGGATCATGCGCATGGTCTGGCCGATTCCGGGCCCTTAAGGAAGGGTGAAGAAAGCAGTGCCACTCTCCCCCTTATGAGTGAGTTCGAAGCTAGTCCCGACGTTGCCGCCGAAATTACCCGCTGGCTGGGCTACCTCGGTGGTGAGCGGCGCATGTCGGCAAAAACGCTCGAAGCCTATCAGCGCGATGTAGCGCAGTTCCTCGCCTTTCTGACCGTACACTTGGCCGGCGCGCCTTCGCTCAAGCAACTGGCCAGGCTCACACCCGCCGATGTGCGTGCCTTCATGGCAGCACGGCGTAGCGAGGGTGTAGGCAATCGTTCGCTGATGCGCGCGCTTGCGGGCACGCGTTCGTTCGCGCGCTTTTTGGAGCGCAACGGCAAGGGCAAGGTCGCAGCGCTGACCGCTGTGCGTCCGCCCAAATTGCCCAAGACTTTGCCGAAGCCGCTGGCGATTTCTGCCGCCAAGCAAATCACCGAGACCGGGTTGCGCGAAGGCGAGACAAGCGAGCCGTGGATCATCGCGCGCGATGCGGCGGTGCTTGCCTTGCTTTATGGCTCCGGTCTGCGCATCTCTGAAGCGCTCAGCCTAAAACGGAAAGATTGCTCTGACGCCACCGATGCCCTTACCATCACCGGGAAAGGCAACAAGACCCGCATGGTGCCGTTGCTTCCGCAAGTCGCAAAGGCGATTGCTGATTATGTGGCCCTCTGCCCGTTCGAGATTCCAATGGATGGACCTTTGTTCGTCGGCGCGCGTGGGGGCGCGCTCTCGCCTCGCATCGTCCAACTGACAATGGCCCGACTGCGCGGCGCACTCGGCCTGGCCGACAGTGCGACGCCGCATGCGCTGCGCCATTCCTTCGCGACCCATCTTCTAGCGCGCGGCGGTGACTTACGGGCCATTCAGGAACTGCTTGGCCACGCCTCGCTTTCGACGACACAGATCTATACCGCCGTCGATGCTGACCGCTTGCTGGAAGTCTATGCGAGTGCGCATCCGCGCGCGCAATAAGACCGCCGAACAGACCCTCCGCCGCCTCTTGCACTCGCCCGCGCTCTGCTATCATCGTAAGCGCGGGTCAACCGGAGGGGCTAATGACTGCACATGAAAACCTGGAGCACGCCGAACATGCCGAGCATGCGGCGCATTCCAACAAGAAGATTGCGCTGCTAATTGCGGTACTGGCGCTGTTTCTGGCGTTCTCGGAGACACTGGGCAAGAGCGCGCAGACGGCGGCGATCGCCGACAATATCAAGTCGTCTGACACCTGGAATTTCTTTCAGGCCAAAACCGTTCGGCAAACTTCATTGCGCATAGCGGCAGAGGGACTGACCGCGCAATTACCCTCGATAACCAATGAAGAGGCGAAGGCGGCAATTGCCAAACAGATCGAGGCCTGGCGCAACACCGTTACCCGCTACGAGTCAGATCCGAAGGAAAACGATGGCCGTAAAGAACTGCGGGCCCTAGCGGAAAACCTTGAGCACGACCGCGATACCTCGCTGGCGCGCTACCATCAATACGAATTCGCGTCGGCCGCATTCCAGATCGGCATCGTGCTGGCCTCAGCAGAGGTCATCACTGGAATAGCTGCGCTGGGCTGGTTGTCCGGCCTCGTCGGTGTGTTTGGCCTTGGTTTTATGGCACTCGGCTTATGGGCGCCACACGCGCTCCAACTGGCCGGACATTAAGTCACGTCAGGCCGGTCGGTTGCGATAGGCACGGCGCAGCCGCATCAGGCGGCGGAAAGTGCGTCGGGCGCGCTCCGGTCTGAACATCCAGATGATTTTGCGAATGCGGACGCGAACCGGCTCGGTTTGCGCATAGGCCCAGCCGCGCGCCCACATGACCCAATCGTACATTCGCCGGAACCAGGGTATCTCCAACAATTTCTCGCGCGTAGCGTCGAACACGAATGCCGTGACGCCAAGACCAATGAGCTTCGCTAGCAGCAGCACCACAATGGTGGCGAGCCAATTACCCGTAGCGATGAAATAAACCTCGAAAAATTTCAGCGGCAACACGACAACAAGCGGGACGACGAAAACCACCAACGCAGCGTATGGCGGCAGATCTTCAATCCACCGCGCAACCACAAATTTGATCTTGCCCCACGGCAAGAGATTGACGACGCGCGCCACAATGGGTTCGAGGTGATCCCACAGCCACGCTTCCAGCAGGAGCAGCAGTGCGAGGACGACCCATAGCGGTCGGAATACGTTGCGGCGCATAAACTAAAATATAGGCGTATGCGCCGGCGTAAGTAAGGCGAGCTATCGGCGTCAGACCCTGTTGTCCTCGCCAAATACGGAACGGGCGAATTCGGGATCTATGCTCTCCAACGCATTGATAAACTGCGTGGTTCGTCGTCCGGCCTTCGCGGGGGATGCCAGAAAGCCGCAGCTGGGCGCGTTATGACCTCACGCGTCCGCCGTCGACGTTGAGGGTCTGGCCGGTGATGAAGGCGGCGTCGTCACTGGTCAGGAACGACACGGCGCCGACCAGATCATCGGGCACTTCTACGCGCTTGATCGCCTGCATTTGTGCGACGGCAGCAAATTCCTCATCCATGGTCTTGAAACCGGGACGCGGCGTCCGCACCAAAGTGCCGGGCGAGCGGGTCAGGCCCGGCGCAATCGCGTTGACTGTGATGCCATCGGCCGCGAGGTCGGTGGCGAGTGCACGAGTGAAGCCCACTATCCCGCCTTTGCTCGCGACGTAATGCGCAAAGCCGGTCACCACTGAACCTAGTGTGCTTGAGGCCATGTTGACGATGCGGCCCCACTTGCGCACGCGCATGCCGGGCACGAAAGCGGCTGTAACCAGGAAGGTGCCATCGAGATTGATCGAGAGAACCTTGCGCCAGTCCGCGAAGCTCATCTCCGGGAAATTCTTTTGCGGGAAGATGCCGGCGCAGTTGACCACGATATCGACGTGACGGAATTTATCTTGCACTTGTTTGGCCATGGCGGCGACCGACGCTTCCGATGACACGTCGCAGGTCACGGCGAGTGCCTGGCGGCCGGCAGCCTCGATCAGCTTCACCGTGTCCTTGCCGTCGGCAAGATCGGCAATCGCCACATGCACGCCGTCCTCTGCCAACCGCTTGGCGAAGGCCTGCCCAATGCCGTTGGCACCGCCGGTGATGACGGCGACTTTGTCTTTGTGGCCTCTGGCCATGAAGTTTTCCCCCTGCGAAAATTGTTTGGCGCGTGGAATCCATCATTTGCCAATCACCGGGGCGCGCGCAAGCGCGCGTTCCTGTGATCCCGCTGAAGCAACACACCCTTCCTGTAAGCGAGATGGCCGGGACAAGCCCGGCCATGACTGGAAGAACATTGGAGCTAGCGCGCTATATATGAATCGCACGTTTGGCGACCGCCAGGGCCGCCTCCTTCACTGCCTCAGGCAGCGTCGGATGCGCGTGACAGGTGCGGGCGATGTCTTCGGCTGACGCACCAAACTCCATTGCAATCACAGCTTCGGCGATCATGTTGCCGGCGTCGGCGCAGATGAGATGCACACCAAGCACGCGATCGGTTTTCGCATCAGCCAAAATTTTCACGAAACCGTCGGTGGTCAGGTTCACCTTGGCGCGACCGTTGGCGGTGAAGGGAAACTTGCCGACGTTGTAGTTGATGCCGGCGGCCTTCAATTCTTCCTCAGATTTTCCGACGGTCGCGATCTCCGGATAGGTGTAAACTACGTTTGGAATTGCATCGTAGTTCACGTGCCCGGCCTCTCCGACAAGGATTTCGGCAAGCGCCACGCCTTCGTCCTCGGCCTTGTGGGCCAGCATCGGGCCGGCAATTACGTCACCGATGGCCCAGACGCCGGGTACGTTGGTCGCGTAATAATGATCGACAACAACGCGGCCCCGCTCATCGAGCTTCACGCCGATCTCCTGAAGGCCAAGGCCTTCTGTGTAAGGCACGCGGCCAATTGCAACGAGCACCACGTCGGCTTCGATGGTCTCCGCAGTGCCACCTTTTGCCGGCTCGATGGTCGCCTTCAGCCGCTTGCCGGATGAATCGACCCCCGCCATCTTTGACGACAATTTGAAAGTCATGCCCTGCTTTTCGAGCGCGCGCTGAGCCTGACGGCGGATCTCGCCGTCCATCCCGGGCAAGACGCCATCAAGAAATTCCACCACCGTTACTTGTGCGCCGAGCCTTCGCCAGACCGAGCCCAGTTCGAGCCCGATCACTCCCGCGCCAACGACGAGCAAATGTTTCGGTACCTCGGGCAGCGACAAAGCACCCGTGGATGAAACGATGCGCTTCTCGTCGATGTCGATCCCTTTCAAGCGCGCCACATCGGAGCCAGTGGCGATGACGATGGATTTGGTTTCCAGCGTCTGAGTCTTCCCGTCGGCACCTTTGACTTCGACTTTGCCGGGCGCGGCAATGCGGCCGGTGCCGTGGAATGAATCGACTTTGTTTTTCTTGAACAGAAAGTCGACGCCCTTGACGTTGCTGTCGACGCCCTGGTCCTTGAACGTCATCATCGCCTTGAGATCGAGCCTCGGCGCACTGACGCCGATGCCCATCTTGCTGAATGTGTGGCCCGCCTCCTCGAATAACTCCGACGCGTGCAGCAGTGCCTTCGATGGAATGCAGCCGACATTGAGGCAGGTACCGCCATGCGTGGCTCGCTTCTCGACCACCGCGGTTTTCAGGCCGAGCTGCGCCGCGCGCACAGCGCAAACATAGCCGCCAGGGCCGGTGCCGATGACGATGAGGTCGTAGGCCATAACGCTTACAAGTCCAGCACGATCCGCGCCGGGTCCTCCAGACCTTCCTTCACTCGCACCAGAAACGTGACCGCATCACGGCCGTCGACGATACGATGATCGTAGGAGAGCGCGAGATACATCATCGGCCGCGCCTCGATTTTGCCGCTGACGACCACCGGCCGTTCCTGGATCTTATGCATGCCGAGAATGCCCGACTGCGGTGCGTTCAAGATTGGTGTCGACATGAGCGAGCCGTAGACGCCGCCATTCGAAATCGTGAAGGTTCCGCCCTGCATGTCTTCAATCTTGAGCGAACCGTCGCGCGCGCGCCGTCCGAGGTCGGCGATGGTCTTCTCGATTTGGGCGAGCGACATGTGACCGGCTTCGCGCACCACTGGAACAACCAGGCCCTTCTCGGTGCCGACGGCGACGCCAATGTGATAATAATTCTTATAGACGATATCGGTGCCGTCGATCTCGGCGTTGACGGCAGGAATTTCCTTCAAGGCCTGGATGCAAGCGCGGACAAAGAAACCCATAAAGCCTAGCTTTACGCCGTGCTTCTTCTCGAACAGTTCCTTGTACTGATTGCGCATATGCATCACCGCGCTCATGTCGACCTCATTGAAGGTCGTAAGCATGGCGGCGGTGTTTTGCGCATCCTTCAGACGCCGCGCGATGGTCTGACGCAGCCGCGTCATGTGCACGCGTTCTTCACGCGCTGCATCGTCAGCGGGCGATGGCGCGCGCATCTGCACGGCAGTGGCGGCGACCGGCGTGGGCGCCGCCGCGGCGCGCTCGATCGCCGCCATCATGTCGCCCTTGGTGACCTGCCCGTGCAGGCCAGTGCCGGCAACCTTGGAAACGTCCATGCCACTTTCCGCCGCCATCTTGCGCACCGACGGCGGCATCGGCATTTCGGTCGATCTCGCCGCAGCCGCGGGTGCGGGCTTTGGCGTCTCGGCAGACTTAGGTGTGGGCGCGGTGGCCTTTGGCGCGGCACCAGCACCTTCTTTGATCTGGCCAAGCAGCGCGCCGACGGCGACCGTGTCGCCGTTCTTCACCGCTACATCGGAGAGCACACCGGCGGCCGGCGCAGGCACTTCCAATGTGACCTTG
>DASWAK010000394.1:0-2460 GCA_036391175.1 Pseudolabrys sp. | reverse complement strand
TTGATTGCGGCTGATGGGATCGATGACGAATGTAAAAGCCAGACTAGCGCAACTGATTGTCCGCCGCTCCAGATCAACGTCTATCTCCTGCGTAGGGTTCGCGGCAATATGAGCCGCGAATTCAGCAATCTCCGACTCTGGAAGAACTGCGGTCAACAAACCGTTCTTAACCGCATTTTGCGCGAAGATATCGCCAAACGATGGCGCGATCACGCAACGAAAACCATAATCATAGAGCGCGTACACCGCCGCTTCGCGTGACGAACCACCGCCAAAGTTGCGTCCTGCCAGTATGATTTTAGCATCGCGGTAGACTTCTTTATTGAGTGGGAAATCAGCTCGCTCCTTGCCGTCGGCATCTCGCCGAAAGTCATGAAAGAGCACGCTGCCGAGGCCCTTTGAGCGCGGCCACTTCAGATATCGCGCCGGTAAAATCTGATCGGTATTCACGTTCGGCACCAGCATCGGACAGCACTTGGCAGTGAGGCGAATGAATTTTTCCATCTACGCTTCCTACAACTTGCGCCCGGCCAGTAGAGGCCGGACGTCGGCTAGATGTCCGCTGACCGCCGCCGCGGCCACCATCGCCGGCGACATCAGGTGCGTGCGCGCGCCTGGGCCCTGCCGTCCGCGGAAATTGCGGTTGGTGGTCGAGGCGCAACGCTCGCCCGATGGCACCAGGTCCCCATTGATGCCGACACACATGGAGCAGCCCGAATCCGCCCATTCCAGTCCGGCGTCGCGGAAAATGCGGTCGAGTCCTTCTTGCTCGGCTTGCCGTTTCACCGTTGATGAACCCGGTGAAACGAGGCCCGGCACTTTGCTGGTGCGGCCGGCAAGAACTGCCGCGGCGGCACGCAGGTCCTCGATGCGCGCATTCGTGCAGGAGCCGATGAAGACGCGGTCGATCGTGATATCGGTCAATTTTGTACCCGGCGCGATGCCCATGTAGTCGAGTGCTTCGCGCACGTATTTGGCACGGGTGGCGTCGACTTCGCAGAAAGGATCGGGCACTCGCGCGTTAATAGGCAAAGCGTCGTCCGGTGTAGTGCCCCATGTGACGATCGGCGCGATCTCGCCGGCATCGAGCGCGACCTCGCTGTCGAAAATGGCATCAGTATCGGAGACGAGTGTCGACCACGCCTCGACCGCCTGCTCGAAATCGGCACCTTTGGGGGCATAGGGTCTACCATTGAGATATGCGAAAGTAGTGGCGTCCGGCGCGACCAGGCCGCAGCGTCCGCCCGCCTCAATCGACATGTTGCAAAGCGTCATGCGCCCTTCCATCGAGAGCGCCTGGATTGCGGTGCCGGCGAACTCGATGGCATGGCCCTGCGCCCCATCGGCGCCGATGCGTGCGATGATGGCGAGTGCGATGTCCTTAGACGCAGTACCGGGCGCTGCCTTGCCGTCGACCATAATGCGCATGCGCTTCGGCTTCTTCTGCCATAGCGTCTGCGTCATCAGTACGTGCGCTACTTCAGACGCGCCAATCCCGAACGCATAAGCGCCGAACGCGCCGTGGGTGGAGGTGTGGCTGTCGCCGCAGACGATCAATAGGCCGGGCAGGGTCAATCCCTGTTCCGGTCCGACCACATGCACAATGCCCTGGCGCGGATCGCGCAGGCCAAACAGCGTGATGTGATTTTCTACCGCATTGGTTTCTAAATTGCGCACCATCGCCGCGATCTCAGGATTGGCGATGTCTTTTCCGCGCCCGCGCGTTGGTACGTAGTGATCGGCAACGCCGAAGGTGAGCTGTGGCTCGGCGATGGTGCGCCCGCGCGCTTTCATCTGGCTGAAGGCATGGAACGAGCCCTCATGCACGTAATGCCGATCGACCCAGAGTAGAGCGGCGTCATCTTCGCGGCGTGCGATTTCGTGTGCCGACCATAACTTGTCGATCAGAGTCCGAGGTTCGCTCATGTCCGGTCGCACCTATCCCAGGTGCGGGCTTGTCGAGGGTCGGCAATATTGTATGCTAAAAAATACCAAGTAAAGCGTCAGCCAATGGCCGGCGCTCGTGGGGTAGGGGAGCGTGGCCTTGCGCGATTGGCTGGGCGAAGCGAAGGCCGGCGTGAAAGTCGAGCATGCGCGCCAACGCATCAGCGCGGGGCTAGCGACGCCCAACGTTGCCGAAGCCCTCGAATTGCACACCGGGTCGCCGCTAATCGAACTTGTTCGCGTTGTCTACGACCAGGCCGGTCGCGGTATTGAACATCTGCACGCGCTTTACCGGCCCGACCGCTACGCCTTCGAAATCGACCTCGTGCGCTCGGGCACCGCCGACACCAAGGCTTGGGCGCCGGTGTTGAGCCGCCCGGCCAATACCCGTACTGCAAAGACGAATTCGCGAAGCTTGATCCACAAAACCAAAGCGGCGGATTTTGGGTTGCAACCCTAAACCAGCAGGAGAATTATCATGTCCGACCAGAAATTTCCGTTAAGCCGCCGCCGGTT
>DASWAK010000393.1:0-3445 GCA_036391175.1 Pseudolabrys sp. | reverse complement strand
AGGCCATCGCCGATAGCAAATTTGCCGGCACTACGGCCGGCCCCCGTGGACTAAATACAGCAATTGGTTGTTATCGGCAGGTGCCGCGATAATTTTGCGCCAGGCATACAGACCATAGCGCCCGCGCGTCGTCTCGATTACCATCGGCGCGAACCGGCGCAGACCGGTCACGATACTCGGTCCCGAGGGGGAGGAACCAATGGCTACCGCAGTGAACGCCGGCGCGCGTCTCGACCGGCTCCCGATCTCATCGTTCCATTATCGCATTTTCTGGCTGATCGGGGCCGGGATGTTCTTCGACGGCTATGATCTCTATGTAGCCGGCAGCGTGCTGGCGTCTACCATCCAAACTAAATTTTCGACGTTACCGCAGAATCTGCAATTTCTCTCCTTGACCTTTGTCGGTATGACAATCGGCTCTTTTATTACCGGCTTCGTCGGTGACAAATACGGGCGCCGCTTCACCTATCAAGTCAACCTTCTGGTGTTCGGTCTCGCTTCCTTCGCGGCCGCTTTCGCGCAGGACATGACCCAGTTGATCATCTGCCGCTTTGTGCAAGGTCTCGGTCTCGGGGCCGAAATCGTTGTCGGCTATTCGACGCTGACTGAATTCGTACCACCAAAGACACGCGGGCGCTGGCTGGCGTTCATGGCATTCCTGGTGGTCACTGGTTTTCCAGCTACCGCGATCCTCGGCTACCTGATCATCCCGACCTGGGGCTGGCGCCCAATGTTCATCATTGCCGGCGTCGGCTCCCTGATCGTTTGGTATCTGCGCAAGAATTTGCCGGAATCCCCACGCTGGCTGGAAGCGCAAGGACGCACAGCCGAGGCGGAAGCCCTAATGCAAGCAATCGAGAAGGAGGCCGCGATTGCCGGAAAGCTGCCGGCGCCTGTTGTTACAGCGCCCACGCCACAGCTTACCGCCGCCTCGATGTTCAAGCCGCCAATTCTGCAACGGTTGTTGGTGGGGAGCTGGGTGCTGATCACCATCAATACCCTGATCTTCGGTTTCGTGATTTTCCTGCCGCAATTTTTTCTGCGACAGGGGCTTACCATCACCAATTCGCTCGGCTACACGGTGGTGCTCGCCTGCGCATCATTAGTCGGTTGCGCTTTCGGCGCTGTCCTATCTGATTATATTGGACGGCGTTGGAGCATCATCGGCGCGTCCTTTCTCACCATCGCTGCGGGTTGGGTGTATGCCCACTTCAGCGCCGCATCCGATCCGATCATCGTGTTAAGCGTCGGCGCGATACTGATCATCGCCATTTACATCCAGACCGCAATTCTGTTCGGCGTCTATACGCCCGAGCTTTTCCCAACCGAAATTCGCCTGCGCGCGAATGGTATCTGCAATACGCTCGGTCGTGGCGCCACCGTCGTCTCGCCGTTCGTCGTCGGCTATTTGATGGTGAACTATCAATTGCCCGGGGTGATCTGGTTGATGATCGGATTGGTCGTGGTGCAGATCATCGCAGTCTATTTCTGGGGTGTTGAGCCAGCGAAGCGCTCGCTGGAAGGTCTCGATCCCAAAGTCGCCTAACCAGGCCGGTCTTGAGGTATGATCGGCCGCCCGAATACCGGGCGGCCGATTTCATGAGAACAAACAGCACGAATGAGCAGCCTGCGGCCAATCACCGTAATCACTGGAGCCTCAGCGGGGATCGCCGTCGCGCTGGCGCGCGTATTGGCGCAACACGGTCATGAATTGGCTCTCATCGCCCGGCGAGAAGACAGATTGCATGCGCTGGCCGACGAAATAGCGGCGACCGGCGCGCGCCGGCCAATCTGTTGAAGGCTGGGGCCGGGCGGCTGATTGGTGAGGTGTTGGCGGCGCAGGGCACCGAGCCGTAATTTTTCGTCAACAACGCGGGCTTCGGTCTGGTGGGCTGGCAAGCGCGCGCGATCGCGATGAACAACTGGAAATGATCGACCTCAACGTGCGCGCTTTGACCGAATTGTCGTTTGCCTTTGTCGACAGCCTCGCTCGTCACCGCGGCGGTCTGCTTAACGTTGGTTCAATGGCCGGCTTTCTGCCCGGCCCGGGCATGGCGGTCTACTACGCTACCAAGGCGTACGTACTGTCATTCACAGAAGCGTTGCACAGCGAGCTCAAACCCCTCGGCGTACGAGTCGCAGTGTTGTGTCCGGGCCCGGTGCCGACCGAATTCGCCGAGCGCGCCGGTATCAGCGGTGGACGTCTGGGGCCGAGTATCCTGACCCAATCGGCAGATTATGTGGCGGCGGCGGGGTATCGCGGCCTCATGGCCGGGCACCGGACGGTGGTTCCGGGCTTCATCAACAAGCTGATCACCATATTAATCCGCATAATCCCGCGCCGCCTGGTCCTGAGAGTTGTGGATTCCCGGCAAAGCCGGCGCAGGTCCGCGCAGCAAACATAGCCGTATCCCAGCCGCTTATATTGCAAACGCTGGCAAAGCCATTAGTAGTCACCTGCGCGCGGGGACGCGTCGAATAGCCATGCTAAAGCCAGTTCTTCTCATTCTGCATCAGGAGCATTCATCGCCCGGCCGTGTCGGTCAAACTCTGGCGAAGCTTGGCTATCCGCTCGATATTCGCCGTCCGCGTTTCGGTGATCCTCTGCCGGACACGATGGATGAGCACGCTGGCGTGGCTATTTTTGGCGGCCCACAAAGTGCCAACGACAATGAAGAATTCGTGCGGCGAGAGATCGACTGGATCGGCGTGCCGCTGCGCGATAAAAAACCGTATCTCGGGATTTGCCTTGGCGCGCAGATGATGGCGCGCTATCTCGGTGCTCCGGTCTTTCCACATCCGCAAGGCCATGCCGAGGTGGGCTATTATCCGATCCGTCCGACTGACGCTGGACGCAAGGTCTGTCCGGAATGGCCCGACCATGTCTATCAATGGCACCGCGAAGGTTTCGACCTGCCTTCCGGCAGCGAGCTATTGGCCGAAGGCGATGCTTTCTCCGTCCAGGCATTCCGCTTTGGTACTGGTTACGCCCTTCAATTTCATCCCGAAGTTACACACGCGATGATGTATCGCTGGCTCGTGCGTGGCGCGCATCGGATGGAATTACCTGGGGCAAAGCAACGCCATGAACATATCGCCGATCGTGCCGTGCACGACCTAGCCGCGCGCAATTGGCTCACCGCCTTCATCGACCATTGGATCGGGTGCAAGGCAGCCAATCAGACAACGAAAAACGCGCCTTGATCGATATTTTCTGGCTGTTACCAGATATTTGATCCGCAGCGGGCTTGGAGCGGAATTCGGCTGAATTGACAAACGATTTTTTTCAAACAAAAAAATTCTGTCGAACGACAGAAATTTCGTGGTCACCATGTGGTCACCGACGGAAAAGCGCGGCAGTCGGTTGATAACCTAGTCTGTCGAAAGCGATTGCCCGGGAAGGGCTTGGATGGTGGAGCCGAGGGGATTTGAACCCCTGACCTCC
>DASWAK010000392.1:0-2099 GCA_036391175.1 Pseudolabrys sp. | reverse complement strand
CACGCTCCTCGCAATAGACAAGAGGAGATCAATCCATGTCTAAGTTACTTACCGCGTTACTAGCGGCCGGATTCGGACTTGGCCTGAATGCGGCCACTGCGCTAGAGTACTTGGCTTATGGGTTTTGATGTCAATGAGTCAAGTTTTTATGCGGCCAGTTTGAGTTCTTCGCAGCGTTGATCAATAGCGTTGTGAAGGCGATCGAAGGCGGTGCGTAACGTCGAGCCAGCCGATGCGAATGGGTCGCTGATCTGGGCTAATGCGGGACGCAGCAGTCGAGCATAGGTACGGCTGAAGAACATCGCCACCTTCAAGCCTTGTGCAGTGAGCTGGTATCGATTGGTTTTGGGGATACGCCGGATCAGGCCGTGCAGTCTGAGGCGACGCAGATCGTAGCTCATGCGACCGGGGCTGTAGTGCGCGGGATCAACGCCCAGCAAGCTGGCCAGATGGGTGCGCAGTTGTGCATTGTTGAAGCCCCGGGTTTGCACGCTAAATAGCACCAGGGCGTTGAGCAAGGCTTGGGTACGGGCATCGCCAAAGCGCAGCGCGGAGGCACGCTGCCCATCGACTTCGATGGGGCGAACCACTTGATCGAAAGCGTCTTCGCCGATGGTGCAATCATGCGAGACGGATTGGACGTCGAGCAGACGTCGGTTGGCCTGAAAGCCGATGCTACGAAGCGCGGGCAGATTGCGCAGATGCTTGCCGATGTCAAAATCGCGCGTATTGTTGATCGTGGTCTCGGTACGCAATGCCCGGCCCTCCTTGTGGTACTGCTTGATACGAGAACTCTTGTAGTCGACATGCAGCGAGGGAATCACCCCCTGGGTGATCACGCGGGTGCGAAAGCGCCCCGGGGTACGCCGGTTCACGCGCCGCTCGAAGATCAACTGCGCCTGATCGGGCCGGCCGATATCGAGGTTCTCGCGAATCACCTCCTCGAAGAAGGCTCTGCCGGTGAGCGGTCGATCCAACACCTGGGTGAGGGAGAACTCCGCCTGCAGGATCGAGAGCTCATAGCGGTAGCCTGCGCGCCGGTCGGCCGGGCTAAACGGGTGCGGCAGGCGGCGCAACCACTTACGCAGCAACGCATCGATCTTCTCGGCCGAGAGCGCCTGCGCGAGCGCTTGCGCCCGCGCCGGGCGCTCGCAGGACAATATCCCATTGTCCAACGCCTGGTAGTCGATGTCTCGCAGGGCCAGTTGCCGCTTGAGCCATTCGTGGCCGTTGATGCAAAGCTTGGCGTTGTAGGGGAAGTAGGTGCAGAACTTCACAAAGAACGCACCGAAGTCGCGGTCCAGCGCGTAGATGTAGAAGTGATTGACCATGGCGGTGGAGCGCACCAGCCAGGGGTAGGTGGCCCCGGTTGTGGCATTGCGCCGTCGCTCAGTGCGAAACACCGGCGTCTTCTCCTGCGCCTTGCCGATAAACAACACCCCTTCCTCGGCCGCAAACGCCTTCAGATATTGCGCGGCCACATCGTCTTTGCGTTCACCCTTGCGAAACGCCACCACCTCGACTTTGTGTTCCCGAGCAAATCGCTCGATCGATTCCACAAAGGCGTGACTGATCGGATCCATCAGCACGCTGGAAGCAAACCGATGCCCGCGGTGGAAGCGGAAAAAACTCGCCACCCCCGCTTCGCGTTGCAAGCGCGGCACGTAGACATTCAGATACATCCGGTCGATCCCTTCGAGCTCCAGGGTTACGTGCTCGCTCAAAATCTCCGCCACGCTGCGTGCTATGCTCATCACCGGCTCCGGTTGGCTCCGGTCCTTCGGGATCAACTGCCAGCCTTGTGCGGCCACATGACAGAAACTGATTCGTCAGTTTCTTTGCCCAACCGGAGCCGCCGCATTCTATGCCCCCGCCCACACTCAAATAAAGCTCGTCGGTCTGAGGCGGAGCCTCGTTAGGTATTCGTCGAACTGGTTCGGCAGCTCCGCCGTATGACATGGGCGCGGCCCGTGCGGAAGGTAGACGAAGAATTCTCTGTCAAGGTAGGGCGACTTCTGGAGAAAACTCCAAAGCGCCGTGTTCGTCGGCAGCCCGTATAGGTGAATCAAGCTGCGGGACGCAAAGGTGTTCGTCAGCTG
>DASWAK010000391.1:0-2705 GCA_036391175.1 Pseudolabrys sp. | reverse complement strand
TGGATTCCTCAAATTGCAGGTGCCTGCCGGCGCCGCCAATCCGTCGCCCCCGATCGGGCCGGCGCTTGGCCAGCGCGGTCTTAACATCATGGAGTTCTGCAAGGCCTTTAATGCGCAGACCCAGAAGATGGAGAAGGGCATCCCGATCCCGGTTATTATCACCACCTACCAGGATCGTTCCTTCACCTTCGAAATGAAGACGCCGCCGGTCTCCTATTTTCTCAAAAAGGCGGCCAAGCTGGAAAGCGGGTCGAAAACTCCCGGCCGCGAGCCGGTCGGGCAGGTGAGCAAGAAACAGGTGCGCGAGATCGCTGAGCAGAAGATGAAAGATTTGAACTGCGACACCATCGAGGCAGCAATGAAGATGATCGAAGGTTCCGCCCGCTCGATGGGCCTCTCGGTGACGGAGTGACCGCCATGACAATCGGAAAACGCACAAAGGTGGCTCGCGAAGGCATCGACCGCGAAAAGTCTTATCCCCTCGCGGAAGCGGTGAAGCTGGTAAAGGAACGCGCCAAAGCAAAGTTCGATGAGACCATCGAGATCGCGATGAATCTTGGCGTTGATCCGACGCATGCGGACCAGATGGTGCGCGGCGTTGTCACACTGCCGAATGGTTCTGGCCGCACCCTGCGCGTCGGCGTGTTTGCGCGCGGCGCCAAGGCCGATGAAGCGAAAGCTGCCGGCGCCGACGTGGTCGGTGCGGAGGATCTGGTCGACAAGGTCAGCAAGGGCGAAATCGACTTTGACCGCTGTATTGCGACCCCGGACCTGATGCCGCTCGTTGGCCGTCTCGGTAAGGTGCTCGGACCGCGCGGCATCATGCCGAACCCGAAAGTGGGCACGGTGACGATGGATGTTACGAATGCGGTGAAGGGCGCCAAAGGCGGGTCAGTCGAGTTTCGCGTTGAGAAGGCCGGCATCGTGCAGGCCGGCGTTGGCAAAGCCTCGTTCTCGGAGGATAAGCTCGTCGAGAACATCAAGGCCTTTGCGGACGCCGTGCAGAAAGCCAAGCCCGCAGGGGCAAAGGGTCATTACATCAACCGCGTGGCGATCTCGTCGACCATGGGCCCAGGGGTGAAGGTGGAAATCCCGAGCCTGTTCGGCGCCGGCGCTGCGCACTAAGAAACCGGGGCCGGGGCCCAATTTTTCGCTGGTATTTTCGCGAAAAGTCTCTTGGCAAAACGATTGTAAAGGTCTAGATAAAGCGCTCGGGCGTGCCGGCCCAATTTGTCGGCGCGCCTTTGCGCGCTTCTACAAACCTATGGTGAGCGGAACTTATTCCTTTTGGAAACCCGATGGGGAGCTCTGAAGGGAAGAAGAAGCCCGATGCCGTTGCGAATGTGAAGGCGCGCAAGGCCGTCCCGGCAACGGGCCGGTCGAGACCTGTCCAAGACTGCCGGCGCCGAAGGTCTGCAAAGGCTGAACGCTTAATCCCGAAACGGGGCCAGCACAGACGGGGAAGCGACCCGAGTTTGCGCCACCGTAAGGTTGCGCCAGTCTTGGTTCGAACCTCGAAGACCCGACCGCGGCCGCAATGCCGTGTCGGGGGGCAGGCTTTCAAACGTCGTCCTGCCCTGGTTCGCTGAACGTGAACTTTAAGCAGGATGGCTGGTAGCAACCCGGCGGTTCCTGCGCGTCACGCCAGCGAGCCGTCAACCGGAAAGAGCTTGCAGTGGATCGAGCGGCTAAAGCGGAGTCCATCACAGAACTGAGCGGGGTCTTCAAAACCTCCAATGTCGTGGTGGTGGCTCACTATTCCGGTCTCACCGTTGCCCAGATGCAGACTCTGCGAAAGCAGATGAAGCAGGTGGGCGCGCAGGTGAAGATCGCGAAGAACCGTCTCGCCAAAATCGCGCTCAAGGACACCGACGCTGCTTCCATCGCGCCCCTGCTGAAGGGGCCAACCGTGCTCGCCTTCTCAGGCGATCCGGTGGCGGCACCGAAGGTGGCTATCGACTTCGCCAAAGCGAACGAGCGGTTCGTGATTCTAGGCGGCTCGATGGGCAAGACTGCTTTGGACCCCAATGGCATCAAGGCGCTCGCCGCCCTGCCGTCACTGGATGAATTGCGCGCCAAGATCGTCGGGCTGATCCAAGCTCCGGCGACCAAAATCGCGCAACTCGCGAATGCGCCCGCGGCGAAAGTCGCGCGCGTGGTCCAGGCTTATGCCTCCAAGGGCGCGGCGGCCTGATGGCTCAACACTCATTCTCTGGTTCGAACCGATAGGAATTGAACAATGGCTGACCTGCAGAAGATCGTCGACGAATTGTCGGGCCTCACCGTCCTGGAAGCGGCGGACCTGGCCAAGATGTTGGAAGAGAAGTGGGGCGTTTCAGCTGCCGCCGCGGTGGCGGTTGCGGCGGGCCCTGCGGCCGGTGGCGGTGCTGCTGCGGCCGAAGAGAAGACCGAGTTCACCGTGGTTCTTGCCGCTGCCGGTGAGAAGAAAATCGAAGTGATTAAGGAAGTGCGTGCACTCACCGGTCTCGGCCTGAAAGAAGCCAAGGATCTGGTTGAGGGGGCACCCAAGACCGTCAAGGAAGGCGCCAACAAGGAGGAGGCCGCCAAGATCAAGGCCACTCTCGAAAAGGTCGGCGCAAAGGTTGAGCTTAAGTAAGCACAGCTTACTTAAGTCAAATCTCCGGTGAGCACAGCGAGACCCGGGGACCCACGCGATACTGAAATCCCCGGGGCCAGCCTCGGGG
>DASWAK010000390.1:0-2910 GCA_036391175.1 Pseudolabrys sp. | reverse complement strand
TATCGTAAATTAGGGAGCTGCACCATCAACAGTGCGAAGTCCTAATTTGATTTCATAAAGTCGTCGGTCTCCTCAGCCCCGAGTACATTGGTAGCGCTAACGACCAAAGGCTCAGGGGAAAGGAGACCGAACATGCTGATTATAGATTCTCTCTTGAATTTCAATTTTCTTTCTCTCTGGAGAGGTGCGGAGAACCTCTCTCTTTTTTCTCATCAGGCACACGATACCAGTTCCGCGGAGCAGAGCCTGGCGCCGTCGTAGGTCTGATTCGAGCGAAACATCGCGAATAGGGCGTGGAGCAGTTTCCTCATTACAGCGACGACGGCCTGCAGCCGAGCTTTGCCGCGAGTCACCAACCGTTGGTAAAACATCCGAAGATGAGGTTCACGACGCAGAGCCACTAGAGCCGGCATGTACAGGGCCCGGCGCAGGTGACGGCTGCCGCCGCGGCTGATTCGTGGACGCTTTTCGACTGACGTACCGGAAGTGAACTGGGAAGGATCGAGGCCGCTAAAGGCTGCCCACTGGCGAGCATCTAGGCTATCGGGCAACACGGCTAGTTCTCCGAGGATCTGCAGGGCGCTGGTTTCGGCCACCCCGGGAACTGTCACCATCAGGCGAAAGCGACGATCTAGCTCGGAGTCCTTCGCGATGAGCCGACGAGCTTCGCGACGGAGCTGCTCCATGCGATGCTCCAGATAGCGCTGGTGACGCCGCATCTCCCGAATCACCAAGCATGGCAAAGCCTGGCTGGCCTTCAACGCATGCTCGCGATTTTTTTCCTGGGTATGCATAACACCGAGGCCTTCGATGGCACGGGTGATAGCACGCAACCGCAGCGCCGGTGCGGTCGGGGGTTGCCAGGCCACCCACGGCATCCGCACGGCGTACTCGCAAAGCACACGGGCATCGACCGGATCGGTCTTGCTCCGCTCGCCCAGCGACTCCGCGAAGCGGCGAGCGCGACGAGGATTAACAACGCTGACCTCCACCTGACGGTGAGCATGCAAGGCCAGCGCTAAATCGAGACTGTAGCTACCGCTGGCTTCCAGACAAACGCGTACATGTTCGGTTCCCTGCAGCAAGTGCGCCAGGAGCGCCTTATGCCCAGAGGCATTATTCGCAAAGATAGCGACCGTCGGCGTGCCTTCTTTACTGCGAAGCCGGGCGACGCTGATCTCGCGTGCACTGACGTCGAGGCCGGCAAAAACTTCGACGTCTCCCTGAGGTCGATTCGTCATCTCAACTCCTCGAGATTTGGATTAGACTCGGTTCCGGCTCCCCGACCCTGAGCAACCTCTCCCGCCGACCTTGTGAATGCAGGCTCGTGTGGCCTCGGATTCTCCACGGCGTCAGAAAGGAGGGCGGGGGGCCTATCTATAATCCAGGCTGCGAACGACAGCGCCTTTAGGCTGCGATCGGCCTCCCGCCGAAACCCGATTCTGGCTCCAAGTAGCACGCAGCGAATGAATCGGGGAGATGCAAGCAAGATACAAGGTTGTGACTACCACCCGAGCTTCCAACAAATTGCGTTTGTCGATACCGCGACCGGCGAGTTTGGAGAGCGGCGGCTGGAACACATGGGAAGCGCCGAGCAGTTCTATCGTGATCTTCGTGCCCACTGCGTCGAGGCACGAATCGGGCTGGAAGCCAGCGGATACAGTCGCTGGTTTGAACGGCTGATGGACGAGCTCGGATTCGAGCTGTGGATCGGGGATGCGGCCGCGATCAGCACCAAACGCGTCCGTAAGCACAAGACCGACAAGCAGGATGCCGAACTGCTGTTGCGATTGTTGATGGAGAACCGTTTTCCGCGGATCTGGGTGCCGACGTGGGAGGACCGCGATCTGCGGCAACTGCTTTGGCACCGCCATCGCCTGGTACAGATGCAGACGCGGCTGAGGAACCAGTTGCACGCGGTCGCACTGAACGAGGGAGTTCGGCTGAAGAAACGCATGTGGCGGCCAAAAGGGCGAGCACAACTGGAGTCGCTGCCGCTGGCACCCTGGGCGAGCCGACGTCGACAAGACCTGCTGCGAATGCTCGACCAGGTAGACGCAACCATTACCGAACTGACCGCCGCGATCGAGCAGGAAGCGGTGAAACGGCCCGAGGTGGTGCGGCTGATGACCCATCCCGGCGTGGGTGCACTTACTGCACTGGCGTTTGTGTTGATCATCGGCACTCCGCAGCGTTTCGCCAGGAGCAAGGAGCTCAGCAGCTATCTGGGGCTAGTGCCGACCGAGGAGTCGAGCGGAGAACGCCGACACCTGGGCCACATCAGCAAGCAAGGCAACACGCTGTTGCGCTTCCTGCTGGTGGCGGCCGCGCAGATCACGGTGCGCAGCGATCCCGACTGGCGGCGAAAGTACGTGCACCTGGCCATGCGACGGGAACGCGCCATCGCCAAGATCGCCATGGCACGCAGGTTGGCTGTACGTTTGTACTGGATGTGGCGCAACGGGTGCGACTACACGCACCTGCCGAAGCTTGGTTCGCACGCGGGACAGCCCGGAAATCGCCTTGGTCCGCAGTAGACCACCGCGTTAATGATTGGGCATCCCGCTCCCCTCACGCGAGGGGAGTCCGAAACAAGTAATCATGATCGCTGCGGCGAATCGGAGAGATGGTTGGGTCGGACCAAGTTCTTGACCGGCAGATTACAGGCGAGCTTTTACGGTGGTGAAAGCGATCTCCCAACTAGAGCGAAATGGCGCGCTCTTTCGCGTCCAGGGCGAATCGCGCCCAAAAACAGGTTGACACCGCCGGCATTGTTAGAGAGGCGATTTCACGCCAGTGATCCAGACTCGCCGAACCCAGCCTCTGGTCGCCAGGACCACGCGGGCGTCTTAAAGGCAAAATGTGGCGGAGGTTCACTTGCTCGGGAAGTTCATGCGTCGGACCAAATCC
>DASWAK010000389.1:0-4741 GCA_036391175.1 Pseudolabrys sp. | reverse complement strand
TGGCAGTTCCCTCTTTGTGGAACGCCCTTGTTTATTCTATGGCACTTGCACTGCAGATTGCCAGATTGTTGAAAGAGGAAAACTTATTAAGTCGCGATCCCAGCTATAGGGAGTACTTGGCCCGAGTGCATTTTCGGCTTTGTCCCGGTGTATTTTAAGCGAAGGCCCGCGACGAGTGCCAAAATTCCAAAAGTTGGGACCGCTTAAGACAGCTCGTCCTTACGAGCGCAGGCGATATTGATCGCGTCGCCAATACGAAAGCTTCAACGAACCCGACACGAAAAAACATGTGTCGCTCATTTGGGCATTGAGCGCGTGTTATGCACGCCAGCGATTAGGCCTCTTCCGAATGGTCGATGTACACCAATCCTGCCTTCGCTAGCGGTTCGCGCATGTTGTACATGTCGAGGCTGAGGGTGCCGGCCTCGAGCTGCTTGCGCTTGCCGTCCTCGTCATCCTTGCGCTTCTGTGCCTTTTGTGCGGTTTCGACTGCGAGCTTTTTCGGGATCACCACCACGCCATCATCGTCGGCGACCACGACGTCGCCCGGCTCGACATTCACCCCCGCGCACACGACGGGAACGTTGACCGCGCCAAGCGTCGCTTTCACCGTGCCCTTGGCTGAGATCGCCTTCGACCACACAGGGAAGCGCATTTCGGAGATCGGCCGCACATCGCGGCAGCCGGCATCGATGACGAGGCCGATCACGCCGCGCGCGCGCAGTGCCGTTGCCAACAATTCGCCGAACATTCCGTCGGTATTGTCTGCGGTGCACCCGACAACAAGCACATCGCCTTTCTGGCACTGCTCGACTGCCACATGGATCATCCAGTTATCACCCGGCTGAGCTAACACGGTTACCGCGGGGCCTGCGATCTGCGCGCCGGGCCAAATTGGGCGCATATAAGGCTTCATCAGCCCCGAGCGCCCTAGTGCCTCATGGGCCGTAGAGACGCCGACCGCAGCGAGTGTGCCAATGGCATTGCTGTCGGCACGCTTGATGTTACGAACGACGATGGGCTTCATTTCAAAATCTCCTCCACGGTCGGGAACAGCCGCTGATAGGCCTCACCATAGGTCATCGGCACACCGGTGTTGCGGCTGCCCTGGATGCCCCGATTGAGTGCGACCCGCTCATAATATGCCCAGAGATGCTTTTGGGCCGCGAGGATCTGAAAGGCCTTGTACTTCTGCTCCCATACCTCGTCGATTTTCAAAATGAGATTGGGTTTGTAGTTGCACATTTCCGGCTGGTGCGGTTCGAACAGGAACACCGGCGGCGCAGAATATTTGTATTTGGCATCGGGCTTATGGCCCATGGCCTGCGCCACAACGCGCGTCTCCTGGGCGAAATGAGCGGCGTTCGGATGGTCGAAATTGTATGGGTCCTCGAGCGCGTGGGTCAGCACGAAGGAGGGATTGAGCTCGCGGTAGATATCGACCATGCGGTCGAAGTGGGCGTCGTTGAGCTCGAGCGGATAGTCGCCGCAGTCGAAGAATTCGATTTCGGCACCAAGAAGCTTGGCAGCGCGCTCAGCTTCGTCCTTGCGGCCGGCCTTCACTTTTTCCAGTGTCGCGCCCGACTCCTTCCAGGCGAATTGGCTCTCGCCGCGTTCCCCATACGACAGGCAGACGATTTTGACGCGGTAGCCGCGCTTGACGTGCAGGGCGATGGCGCCGCCCGCCCGCCAAACGAAATCGCCGGGATGGGCGGTGACAACAAGCCCAGTCTTCGGATCCGGCATTGTGCAACTCCTTTTCCGACCCGGATTGTTAAACTAGGTTGGGTGCCGGGCGGTCAAGCGGTGGGCTGACGCGCGTCAGCGGAGGCGTTTCACAATGGCAAATGCCGGCGCGACGAGTCTGCGAATTGCCCTCGGCGACTATCCGCACACACTGCCGCTCAAGCGTGGGGACATCGCGTCGACCTGGCTGAAGCTCGATTTCATCGAGGTCAAGCCTTTGTACCAGGCATTCAAGCCGATGGTGCGCGAGCATGCCTACGATGCCAGCGAGATCGCGCTGGTCACCTATTTCCAGGCAAAAGAACACAACAAAGGACTGACCTTGCTCCCTGCCGCGATGCTGGCGCGCTTCCAGCACGGCACCATGCTGTTCAATGCCGACCGCGCAAAACTTTCACCGTCCGACTTGCCGGGCAAGCGTATCGGCGTTCGCTCCTACAGTCAGACCACCGGCGTATGGATTCGAGGCATTCTCGAAAACGACTATGGCATCGATCTCAGTCGGGTGCAGTGGGTGACTTTCGAGGAAGGCCATGTGGCGGAAGCGCGCGATCCGTCGGGGGTCATTCGCGCGCGCGCAGATCAGGACATCACGGATATGTTGACCGCCGGGGAGTTAGACGCTGCGATCTATGGCGCAGCGCTGCCGAAAGATCGGCGGTTGCAAAGCGTGATTCCTGATCCGGACGGGGCAGCGCGCGCCTGGTATGCCAAGCATGGCTTGGTCCCAGTCAATCATATGGTGGTCGTTACGGATGAACTTGCTCGCTCAAATCCGAAAGCCGTCGTCGAGCTCTACCGTTTGCTGGAGGAGGGGAAAAAGGCTGCCGGTGTGCCTGCCACCGACAGGGTCGACGCCATCCCATTCGGTAGAGACGCTAACCGGCGTTGCCTCGACTTGCTCATTTCATATTGCGCGCAGCAAAAATTAATCGCACGCCAGCTGAATTTCGACGAACTTTGGTGACGCCGCGACCCGAAACGAAAGGCTGCCCCAAAAGCCATAACGGGCAGACCGTCGTCCGCCCGTCACAAGCTCTCGGATCCATTCCTGGCGCGCAGGCCGAAACCCGCAACGGAGGTACCAGTTACTGAGAGCCAGGGCCGGCAGACATGAGCCACGAATACTGCAAGCAGCATCCACGTCCCATGCCCAGGCCGGTCATGGCGGCCATCCGTGTCCGGCAGAGCCGAAGATGGGTGACCTGCAGGAAAGCCTATCGCCACCACTCGCCTACGCAAGCCCAGAGATTCGCTGTTGATAATTCTGAGGATGAAATACGACGACCATTTTTTGAAAAAATTCCCATTAACGAGCGGCGAGCGGCCCTGACAGGCCGTGCAAAGCGCACGGACACAGGTTATGCATTAGTGTACCTCGGGTTGATCGGCGTGATCAGGATTGCAGCATGAAGACCATCTCCGCCCGCGAACGGCTCGACGCTGCGCTCGGCCGAATTGATGACCCGAAAGGCGAGGGGGCGCGCGCGTGCCTGACCGTCTATCGCGAGCAGGCAAAGGCCGCCGCTGAAGCCGCCGACGCGCGCACAAAAGCCGAAATTTCGCTGGGGCCCCTTGATGGTACGATTATCAGCATCAAGGATTTATTTGACGTCGCGGGCGAAGTGACGCGGGCGGGCTCCAAGGCGCTTGCCGAGGAAGCTAGGCCAGCAGCTGCCGACGCGCCGGTGGTGCGCCGGCTGCGGGCGGGCGGCGCCATCATTGTCGCCAAGACCAACATGAGTGAGTTCGCCTATTCGGGGGTCGGCGCCAATCCGCATTTCGGAACACCGGGCAATCCGGCCGATCGCAAGCGCGTTCCCGGTGGCTCGTCCTCAGGCGCGGCAGTTTCCACAGCAGACGGTATGTGCGAGATCGCGATCGGCACCGACACCGGCGGCTCCTGCCGCATTCCCGGCGCGCTCTGCGGTATTGTTGGTTACAAGCCGAGCCGTCAACGCATTCCAACTGATGGGGCCTTCCCGCTGTCGTATAGTATCGACTCGATTGGGCCGATCGCGCGCTCGGTCGAGGCGTGTGCGCGGGCCGATTCGGTGATGGCGGGCGAAAGCTACGCGCCGCTCAAACCGGCACCACTAGCGGGTCTTCGCGTCGGCGTCGTGGAAGGCATGCCGGTAGAGAATTTGGATGAAACGGTGGCGAAGCGCTTTCCACAGGCGCTCGATGTGCTCAGGCGCGCTGGTGCACGGCTCTCTAATGAAGCGTTGTCGCAGATCGACGGTATGGTGCAGGTCAACAGCAAGGGCGGTGTGCAGCCAGCAGAGGCCTTCACCGTGCACCGCGATCTGCTATCGCGGCGTGCTGATGCTATCGATCCAAATGTGCGAGCGCGGCTCGAACGTGCGCGGAATGTCAGCGCTGCCGATTATATCGACATGGTGCGGGATCGCGCACGGCTGATCTGTTCGATGGACGCACGGATCGCTGATCTGGATGTACTGGTTTGGCCGACCACTCCAATCGTCGCACCGACCATGGTCGAGGTCGCAGCGGCGGATGATTTTGCCCGCAAGAACGCCATGCTGTTGCGCAATACGGTCATCGTGAACTTTTTCGATCTCTGCGCAATCTCTTTGCCAATGCCGCGCGAAGGCGGCCTGCCGACAGGGCTGATGTTGGTCGCGCGGAATGGCAATGACCATCGACTTTTCCGAATTGCCGCGGCGGTCGAGCGGTTGTTTGGAGCTTAGATCCGGCCATCTTCGGCTTGTTGACTGGGGCGAAAATCCGGCATCATTGCAAACAACTCATAGACCGGGAGGGACACCATGAGCCGCAATCTGCCTAAGAGTGACAAAGGCTTAATACGGCGCACTGTAACAGCGGGCCTAGCGGCGGGCGCCTTCGCCGGCATCGTCCCGTTCAATATTGTGCGGGCGCAAGGCGCGGCCCTCAAAGTGGGCGTGCTGCTGCCGCGATCAGGATTTCAGGCCGGCATCGGCCAGGACTGCCAGCGTGGCGTCGACATCGCAGC
>DASWAK010000388.1:0-4414 GCA_036391175.1 Pseudolabrys sp. | reverse complement strand
AGAACGTCAAGGATCCGTTCAAGGCCCGTATGAAGAAATAAGCCGGTCTTGTTGACCGGTTCCGACGCTCCTTGCCGATCAGACGGTGACGGCGGGTTCATAGGAGCCCTGCTACGATGCTCCCTCCCGTCATCGGCGTTCTGTTCGACGGTTTTGCATACGGCATGCTGCTGTTCATGCTGTCCGTTGGGCAGTCGGTAACGCTGGGCATGATGAATTTCATCAACCTAGCGCACTGCGCTTTCGCGATGGTCGGCGGCTATGTCACCGTGACTCTGGTCAACATCTATGGTTGGCCGTTCTTTGCGACGCTGCCGGTGGCATTTCTCGTCACCGCCGTCATAAGCGTGATGTTCGAGCGTACGCTGTACCGGCGTCTTTATCGCGCGACTGATCTCGACCAGGTGCTGTTGACGATCGGTATCGCATTCATTGCAGTGGCGGTCGCCGCCTACGTGTTCGGTACCCAGCAACAACCGTTGCAACTCCCTGCTTATTTGCGCGGCTCGATACCGGTTCTCGGACTCAATCTTGCGATCTACCGCATGATCTTGGTCAGCGTCGGAATCGTGGCCAGCCTCGTCCTTGTCGGCGCGCTTGAATACACGCGCTTCGGCGCCCAGGTGCGCGCGGCGGTCGACAACCAGCGCATGGCGAGCGGCCTCGGCATCAATGTCGATCGCACCTTTTCCGTGACATTCGCGCTGGGCAGCGGACTCGCCGGCCTTGGCGGAGCGTTGGCAATTGAAATTGTGGGCCTCGATCCGCAGTTCGCCTTCACCTATCTCGTCTACGTGCTGATCGTTGTTTCGGTCGGCGGCCTCGGCTCGATCGCTGGCTCGTTTACCGCCGCTGCCGTGCTTGGCATCAGTGATATCGCCGGCAAATATTATGTGCCTCAGGTCGGCGCGTTCCTGATTTATCTCGTCATGATTACACTGCTGATGTGGCGGCCGACGGGCCTGTTCGGGAGGCGATAGATGTCGATTACCGGCGCGACCGCCAGTCCACAACAATACCTGCTTTCGCTCAGCCGCTGGCGGCCCATTGAGATCGCATTTTGGCTAGCGACGCTGTTGCCTTTCATAGTGTTTCCAAACTATCTTTCGCTCGCGAGCCAAATCGCGATCACCGCCCTGTTCGCGCTCTCGCTCGATCTTATCCTCGGCTATGCAGGCATCGTCTCGCTCGGACATGCTGCGTTCTTCGGCGTGGGCGCCTATACCGCGGGCATCATCTCCAGATACGGTTGGGGCGAGCCGCTATCCGGGCTACTCGCCGCCGCGGTGCTCGCTGGCCTCGTCGGGTATGTGACCAGCTTCATTATCGCGCGATTTCGCCATCTGGCCCTGATCATGCTCACGCTCGGCTTCGGGTTGCTGCTCGCGGAGCTCGCGAACAGCGCGGGCTGGCTCACTGGCGGCGTCGACGGACTACAGGGCGTCAAGACCTGGCCGTTGCTCGGCTACTTCGAGTTCGATCTGTTCGGCTATGTCGCCTACAGCTATTCGCTGATCGCGCTCTTTATTGTCTTCCTGTTCGCGCGGCGGCTGATCAACTCGCCCTTCGGCCTTGCGTTGCGTGGCATTCGCGAAAACGCCGTGCGCATGCGCGCGATCGGCGCACCAAGCCGCTCGCATATCCGCACCGCCTACACAATCGCGGCGGCGATTGCCGGAATTGCTGGTGCGCTCCTCGCACAAACGACCGAAACCGTTTCGCTCGAAACGCTCGGTTTCCAACGTTCTGCCGACGTGCTGGTGATGCTGGTGCTGGGGGGTGCCGGACGGCTCTATGGCGGCCTGATTGGCGCGACGGTTTTCATGATCGCGCGCGATCAGTTCTCCGGTATCGCGCCGCAGTACTGGTATTTCTGGATTGGCATTCTGCTAGTGATGGTCGTCATGATCCTTCCGAACGGCATCCTTGGCGGCCTCTCGCAAATTTATGCGCGTTGGAAACGAAAATGAGACGGCCCGCTCTTTCCACTCGCGGCCTGTCGAAAGCCTTCGGCTCGTTACCGGTCGCGCGCGATATCGAATTGAATTTGCCGAAAGGCGCCCGCTACGCCTTGATCGGCCCGAACGGCGCCGGCAAGACGACGCTCATTAATTTGATGACCGGGATGCTCGCGCCCAATGCTGGTCAAATCTTTCTCGGCAGTGATGACATCACTAAGCTGGAACCGCAGCAGCGGGTACGGCTCGGCCTTGCGCGTACTTTTCAAATCAACACGCTATTCGCCAGCCTTAATCCCCTCGAGGCGGTGACGCTCGCTGTGGTCGAACGGAGGGGTATCGCCGACAGGTTCTGGCAGAATATCGCCGTCTACAAGGAGGCGATCGAAGAGGCGCACGACATTCTAGTCAAGCTGCGGCTCGGCGATTGCTGCTATCAAGTCACGCGCGAATTGCCGTACGGACGTCAACGGCTGTTGGAGATCGCGCTGGCGCTGGCAACGAAGCCGAAAGTATTGCTACTCGACGAACCGGCGGCCGGCGTGCCGCAGGAAGAAAGCGGAGATATTTTCGAGGCAGTGGCGGGATTGTCTGACGATCTCACTTTGCTGTTCATCGAGCACGACATGCACGTGGTCTTTCGCTTCGCAAGCCACATCATCGTGCTGGTTGGCGGCGCGATCTTCATCGAAGGCTCGCCGGCTGAGATCGCCGCCGATTCCGGCGTGCGCGAAGTCTACCTGGGCAAGCGCAAGCATGGCTGACACCTTGCTTAAACTGGAAAACGTGACCGCTGGCTACGGCGACGCCGTGGTGTTGCACGGCATCTCGCTGGAATTGCCGGAGCACGGAAGTCTCGCAGTATTGGGCCGCAATGGCGTCGGTAAATCGACGTTGCTGCTTACCATCATGGGCTACACGAATTTGCGCGGCGGGCGTGTCAACTGGCGCCGGCAAGATATCTCGCGCGTGGCACCGCATCGCCGTGCCGTAAATGGCATTGGCTGGGTGGCGCAAGAGCGCGAGATTTTCCCCTCGCTATCGGTCGAGGAAAATCTCACCGTCGCGGCACGGGCGGGCTCGTGGGATCTTGATGCCGTATTCAGGCTGTTCCCCCGTCTCGCTGAACGCCGCCGCAACATGGGCAATCAGTTGTCCGGCGGCGAGCAGCAGATGCTGGCCGTTGCCCGCGCGCTGATGACCAACCCGGCACTGATGCTGCTGGACGAGCCCTTCGAGGGCCTCGCGCCGTTGATTGTCGATGAGCTTTCCGCCGCAATGAAGACGATGTTGGCCGACCGTCGCATCGCCATCATTTTGGTCGAGCAACATACAGATATCGCGCTGGAACTGACTGCCGAGGCGATCGTGCTGGAGCGCGGCACGGTGGCATACCGCGCTCCCTCGGCGCTGTTACAGAAAGATACGGGCACGCTCGAACGCCTAATCGGGTTGCGCGTGGCCGCGACGGCGTGAGAAAGTACCCGCCATTGAAGGGAAATGCTGCATGCCCGACCCAATGATTCCGCGCGACCGCTCCGACTATTCTGCAATCGTGGATCGCCCGCCGCTCAAGCTGCCGGGCAATGCCCGCATCGTGTTCTGGACCATCGTCAATTACGAGGTCTGGGACATCGGCAAGCCGATGGCGCGGCAACTGCTCCCGGCGCCGACCGGCGTGCCGCTGATGCCGGACGTCGTGCACTGGGCCTTCCACGAATACGGCATGCGCGTCGGTTGCTGGCGCTTCTTCGAATTATTTAAGCGTCTCGGTATCAAGCCGACGCTCGCCGCCAATGCGCGCATCTGCGAGGACTATCCACGCGTCGCCGAAG
Organism: Pseudolabrys sp.; assembly: GCA_036391175.1. Taxonomy (GTDB): domain Bacteria; phylum Pseudomonadota; class Alphaproteobacteria; order Rhizobiales; family Xanthobacteraceae; genus Pseudolabrys. Next base: position 621 of record DASWAK010000388.1, on the reverse strand, counting down.
AGGCGCGCGATGCCGGCTGGGAGTTCATGGGCCACGCCTATGAACAGGGTCCAATCCACAAGGAGACCGACCAGGCCGGCATGATCAAGCGGACCATGGACATCATGACTAAGTTCACCGGCAAGAAGCCGGTCGGCTGGCTCGGGCCGGGCCTCACGCAAACGCTCGACACGCCGGAACTGCTCGCGGCCGCCGGCGTGAAATATATCGGCGACTGGGTTTATGACGACGAGCCGACGGTGATCCGCACCGCCAAAGGGCCGCTCGTCACTTTGCCCTACACCATCGAGCTCAACGATATTCCGATGATGTTGATTCAGCATCACGAGAGCGACTATTTGCTCAAGCGCACCATCGACCAGTTCGACCGGCTCTACGCCGAAGGCGCGAACCGCGCGAAAATCTGCTCGCTCGCGATCCATCCCTACATTTCGGGCCAGCCGCACCGAATCAAATATCTCGAGCAGATCTACGACTACGTGAACAAGCACGAGGGCGTGCTGCACTGGAACGGCGAGCAGATTCTCGAGTGGTATTTGTCGCAGAGGTGACGTCGTAGCCCGCATGGAGCGAAGCGCAATGCGGGGCCTTCAGTCGATCCAATAATCCCGGATTTCGCTT
>DASWAK010000387.1:0-11918 GCA_036391175.1 Pseudolabrys sp. | reverse complement strand
AACAATCTCGGCGGGCACGATATGCCATCAGTGCTTGAGGCATTTCGGAGCGCCGACGCCGAGAAGCCGACCTGCTTTATTTGCTACACGGTGAAAGGCTTCGGGCTGCCTTTCGCCGGGCACAAGGATAATCACGCCGGGTTGATGACGCCGCAACAGATGGAGACGTTTCGTCAGGCCATGGGCGTACGACCGGGGCACGAATGGGAAAAATTCGAAGGCCTCGCACTGCCGGAGGACCAACTGCAGTCGTTCCTCGATCGCGTTCCGTTCGCGTGCGCCAGCGCGCGACGCCTCAGCGCATCCGTGCTCGACGTACCTGGCAGTCTTTCCGTCACCATCCAACCAGTCATGTCCACACAAACCGGATTCGGTGCGATCCTTAACGAGATCGGGCGGGATGACAGCGACTTTGCACGCCACATCGTCACCACATCCCCGGACGTGACGGTATCTACCAATCTGGGGCCTTGGGTGAACCGGCGCGGCCTGTTTGCACGTCAGGCTATGGCCGATACGTTCAAGAGCGAGCACATTCCATCGACGTTCAATTGGGAGTTCTCACCCAAAGGTCAGCATATCGAACTCGGCATCGCCGAGATGAACCTGTTCATCCTGCTCTCGGCGCTCGGCCTGTCCCACGACATCAATGGCGAGCGCTTGCTTCCGATAGGCACGCTGTACGATCCCTTCATCGCCCGCGGCCTCGATGCGCTCAACTATGCTTGCTATCAGGACGCCCGCTTCATTCTGGTGGCAACGCCGTCCGGCATCACGCTGGCGGGCGAAGGTGGCGCGCATCAATCGATAGCGGAGCCATTGATCGGGTTGGCGCAGGATGGGCTCGCCAGCTTCGAGCCAGCTTACGTCGACGAACTTGCCGTCATCATGCGCTGGGCCTTTTCCTATATGCAGAAAGACGGCGACGCGGCGCCATCCGAACTTAACTGGCTTCGCGACGAAACGGGTGGCTCGGTTTATTTACGGCTGTCAACTCGGCCGATTGAGCAGATCAAGCGGCCGATGACGCCAGAGCTGTGTCAACAGATCGTCGATGGCGCCTATTGGCAGCGCAATCCGGGCCCCAATTGCCAAGTCGTCGTCGCCTACACCGGCGCAGTGGCACCAGAAGCAATCGACGCCGTTGGCCTGATGGCAGAGGACCGCCGCGACGTTGGTCTGCTCGCGATCACCTCCGCCGATCGACTCAACGCAGGCTGGACGGCGGCGCAACGCGCGCGCGAACGCGGGCTCGTGCACGCGCGCTCACATATCGAGCGGCTGCTCGCCGATGTACCGCCGCATTGCGGCATTGTCACCGTGCTTGATGGGCACCCGGCGACTCTTGCCTGGGTCGGCGCCGTTGCCGGACACCGAACACGCGCGCTGGGCGTCGAGCACTTCGGCCAAACGGGCTCGCTCGCCGAGCTCTATCGGCACTATGGCATCGACACCAATGCCATCGTCGCGGCAGCACAGGCGATTGCGCCTGGCCGCCCGATCCGCCATCTCAAGGCATTACCTTGATTTTCGTCTTTATCTACATCACGCCGAACAGCATCGCCGTGATGCCGAAAATGACGATCCAGACAATGATCGCGCAGACGATGACGGCGATCGTGTAGATCACAGCCTTGTCCGCCGCGGGTTTCATCAAAGCGGTAATGCCCGTGTGCAGCAGATAGAGGCTGTATAAACCGAGTATCCCCAGGAAGGCCAAAGCCGGAATAATGTTGAACACGCCCGCCACCCAAGCAGCGGTCGGCGCATAGGCCGATACCTTCATGGCGTTATCGGGATTCTTTCGGGCGCCGAACGTACCGGCGAGAAAGTTGATAATATAGGCGACGACAAAAACGCCGACCAATGAGAGAACGTAGACTACTACGGCGCGTAAAAGTCCGATGCCGATGCCGACACGATACGGCCCGACCCCAATAATTGACGTACCGATGAAAGTGCATACTGCTGGAATGGCGGCGACGATCGCCACGTAGTTCGAAAACAAATATCCTGCATTGCCCGGCTCACGCTCGATTGCCGGCCATTCCGATTTCGGTTGCAGCAGGATTCCCTTGATTCGCTCCACGAGATTCATGACACCCCTCCGTTGATCCGCGGTTCAACTATAAACGCTTTTGATCCTCCAAAATCATTGCCGCACCCTTTTCCGCAATCATCATGGTCGGCGAATTGGTGTTGCCGGACGTGATCGACGGCATTACGGAAGCATCCACTACCCGCAAACAATCGATTCCGATTACACGCAGGCGCGCGTCCACCACCGCGCGGGTATCGTCGTCGCGGCCCATTCGCGCAGTGCCCACGGGATGGAATATCGTCGTGCCGATGTCGCCGGCTGATTTGATCAGGCCGACCTCGTCGTCGCTTCGTACCTGTGCCCCCGGCAAATATTCGATGGGCGAATATTTTTGCAGCGCTGGCTGCGCCACAATTTTGCGCGTAACGCGGATTGAATCGGCAGCAACACGCTGATCCTCCGGCGTCGATAAATAGTTCGGCTTGATGGCTGGAGCTCGCGAAGGATCCCTAGATTTGAGCGTGAGTGCTCCGCGACTGGTCGGCCGCACATTGGTAACGCTCGCCGTAAATGCTGGAAACGGATGCAACGGCTCTCCAAATTTATCGAGCGAAAGCGGTTGCACGTGATACTGGATATTGGCGCTGCTTTGCGATGGGTCCGACTTGGTAAAAGCGCCAAGTTGGGACGGCGCCATGGTCATCGGCCCGCGACGGCGCAACGCGTAATTAAGGCCCATCCCGAGCCGGTTGAACAAAGAGGCGTAAGTCTCGTTCAGCGTTTTCACGCCGGAAACCTTAAAGATCATGCGCAGCTGCAAATGATCATGCAGATTGGCACCGACACCCGGTTTGTCGAGCACTACAGGAATTCCAAATTGCGATAACTGCGCAGCCGGGCCTATTCCGGAAAGCATCATGATGTGCGGCGAACCGATGGCGCCGGCAGCAAGGATCACCTCGCCGCGGCACCGCGCATTACGCAACTCACCATTCTGCCGCCAGCGCACGCCGGCCGCGCGCCTGCCACTCAACTCCAGCCCTTCAACAAGACAGCCCGTTTCGACCTGAAGATTTTTCCGGTGCAGCACTGGCTTCAAAAAACCACGTGCCGCCGACCAGCGGCGTCCGCGCTTCTGGTTGACGTGGAAATAGCAGATGCCCTCGTTGTCGCCGGTATTGAAATCATCGACCATCGGAATGCCATACTGGTTTGCCGCCGTCCGGAACGCGTCAAGAATTTCCCAGGTCAAACGCGGATACTCGACCCGCCACTCGCCACCGGCGGCGTGATGATCACTTTTGAGGAAATGATCGACATGCTTGCGAAAATAAGGCCGCACGTCATCCCACGACCAGCCAGGCAAGCCGAGCTGGCGCCAATGATTGTAGTCACCCGACTGACCGAGCATGTAAATCATGCCGTTGATCGCCGAAGAGCCGCCAATCACCTTGCCGCGCGGATAGTTCAGGCTCCGACCGTTGAGTCCGGACTCCGGTTCAGTTTTGAGCAGCCAGTCTGCACGCGGATTGCCGATCGCGAACAGATAACCGACCGGGATGTGAAACCAAATCCAATTATCGTTACCGCCCGCTTCCAGAAGCAGCACGCATTTTGTAGGGTCGGCCGACAGTCGGTTGGCCAGCACGCAGCCGGCCGAGCCCGCACCCACGATGATGTAGTCGAACTCACCTTCGATGGGCTTTGCGTCTGCCATTCCGCTCCCCCTCGCCGAACCGGACTTTACCCCGGTCGGCAGGACTTGCTAGGGTTACTAGTTGCTGCGCCCCGTGCGTGCGTTGCATGAGCCGGAACGGCGGTTCCGAGCGAACTCACTTCCTGATTGTCAGTCCGACGCGGCGTGCGTCAGCGCCGCAGGAGAACCGCCATGTTTGCACGATTTTTAGCCCTTCCTTGCTTGATCGTCGCACTGGCCAGCGCGCCGCAACCATTGATCGCACAGGAACAGGTTACAGTCTTCGCTGCGGCTTCTCTTAAGAATGCGCTTGACGATGCCAATGCCGCATTCACCAAGGCCACCGGCGTCAAGGTCGTGGCAAGCTACGAGGCAAGTTCTGCGTTGGCGCGGCAAATTGAGCAGGGCGCGCGCGCCGACGTATTTGTCTCTGCTGACCTGCGCTGGATGGATTATGCAGCCGAGCACAAACTGATCAAGCTGGACACCCGCGTGAATCTTCTTAGCAATAAATTGGTGCTGATCGCTCCGAAAGACTCCAGGTTTGATCGTGTTACGATCGGGCAAGGCTTCGATATTGCCAGACTTGCGGGCGATGGCCGTATCGCGGTCGCCGACGTGAAAGCAGTGCCGGCCGGACTATATGCCAAGGCAGCGCTCGAAAAATTGGGTGCCTGGACCGCGGCAGAGCCGAAACTCGCCCAGGCAGAAAATGTACGGGCGACGCTCGCTTTCGTCGCGCGCGGTGAGGCACCGGTTGGCATCGTCTATGAGACCGACGCCAGGATTGAGCCGAAGGTGAAAATTATTGGTGCATTTCCCGACGATTCCTATCCCCCGATCACCTATCCGGTCGCGGCAACGTCCGACAGCAAGAACGCGAGAGTAGCGGCGTATCTCGCGTTTCTGCGCACACAGGCCGCCAAGGCGATATTCGAAAAAAACGGATTCAGTTTCCTGGTCCGTCCAGTATCCTAACCGGGCACCAAGACGCGTGTTCGAACTTTCCCCCCAGGACTGGACCGCGGTGCAGCTGTCGCTGCGCGTCGCCGCCGTTTCGACGTTGGTCGCGTTGCCGTTTGGAATCGCGATCGCGACGTTGCTGGCACGTAAGTCATTCTGGGGGAAATTGATACTCGATGCCGCCGTACACCTGCCGCTGGTACTGCCGCCAGTAGTCACTGGCTATCTCCTGCTGATCAGCTTCGGCCGCAAGGCCCCCGTCGGCGCATTCCTCGCGGATCATTTTGGTGTCGTTTTCTCCTTCCGCTGGACCGGCGCCGCGCTCGCCTGTGGGGTGATGGCGTTTCCGCTGATGGTGCGGGCGGTCCGCCTGTCGGTGGAGTCGATCGACAGGCGGCTGGAGGACGCGGCTGCAACACTTGGCGCCACCCAGATGTGGACATTTGTGACGGTAACGCTGCCGCTCGCTCTGCCCGGGATCATCGCTGGAATGATGCTCGCTTTCGCGCGAGCCCTTGGCGAATTCGGCGCCACGATTACCTTCGTTTCCAACATTCCAGGCGAGACACAAACGATTTCCGCTGCGATCTATACGCTCTTGCAGGTACCCGGCGGCGACACTGCCGCGCTTAGACTCGTGGTCGTATCGATCATCATCTCATTCGCGGCGCTGCTCGCCTCGGAATGGCTCTCAAGGCGCGCAACTGCCCGCCTGCACGGGGCATAGCCATGCTCGTGGTTCAAGTCGAAAAACAGCTCGGCGAGTTCTCGATGAATGCCTCATTCGCGAGCGAAGGCGGCGCAACCGCGCTGTTTGGGCCCTCAGGTGCCGGCAAAACCAGCGTTATCAATATGATTGCCGGATTGATGAAACCCGACCGCGGCCGCATTGTGCTCGACGGCAACGTGCTTTTCGACACTGCGGCAAAAATCGACGTGCCAGTGTCCCGACGGCGCATCGGCTATGTGTTCCAGGAAGGCCGGCTGTTTCCTCACCTCTCGGTCAATCACAATCTCGATTACGGGCGCTGGATGGGCGGCCACGCAGCCGATGCGGCCGCATTCAATCACGTGGTCGAATTGCTGAATATTGGTCACTTGCTCGACCGGCGGCCCGGCAAGCTATCAGGCGGCGAACGTCAGCGCGTTGCTGTCGGCCGCGCGCTATTGATGCGCCCACGCCTTCTGCTGCTGGACGAACCACTGGCTTCGCTCGATGCCGCACGCAAACGCGACATCCTCCCCTATCTGGAACGCTTGCGTGATGAAGCACGGGTACCGATGATCTATGTCAGTCACAATGCCACCGAGGTGAAGCGAATTGCTCGCCACGTTGTACGACTCGAGGATGGGAGGATCACAGCGATGGGTGGGACCGACCTGCTCGACGCGGCCCAGGCCGATATGCTTGCTTAAGGGATGTTTCCTCCGGAAAGAATCGTCTGTCTAACCGAGGAGACTGTCGAAACACTGTATCTCCTCGGCGAGGACCGCCGCATTGTCGGCGTGTCGGGTTATGCCGTGCGGCCGCCACAGGTGCGGCGGGAGAAGCCGCGCGTGTCGGCTTTTATTTCAGCCGACGTACCTAAAATTCTTGGGCTCAAGCCCGATCTGGTGTTCACTTTTTCCGATTTGCAGGCCGACATTGTCGCAGAATTAATTCGTAACAACGTCGCTGTTCACGCCTTCAACCAGCGCGATATTCGCGGCATTCTCGACATGATCTGCACGCTCGGAGCGCTGGTCGGCGTGTCGGAAAAAGCCAACGCTTTGGCCAGTTCGCTCGCCGCGCACGTCGACGCCGTGCACACGCGTTCATTGCAGCTCCCGCGCCGGCCACGCATCTATTTCGAAGAGTGGGACGAACCGATGATTTCCGGCATTGCCTGGGTGTCCGAGCTAATCGAGGCCGCCGGCGGTATTGATGTGTTTCCGCAGCTTGCCGCGCGCAAGAGTGCCAAGGATCGCATCGTCTCCCCAGGTGAAGTGATTGCGGCCAAGCCAGACATCCTTATCGGCTCTTGGTGCGGCAAGAAATTCGTACCGGCGAAAGTTGCAGGACGTCCGGGCTTTCCCAAAGTTCCCGCAGTTGCCAATGGCTGGCTACGCGAGATCAAATCCGCACTTATTCTCCAGCCGGGGCCCGCCGCGCTCACCGATGGACTCGATCAACTGGCGGGCATCATTTCCGAATGGGTTGAAAAGGACGCGATGTGAGCCCATGAATATTGGGCCAATCGGGGCCGGTAGGAAATCCTCTCCCCGTTGTGTTATGAACGCATGACCGCGACACATAGGACTTGACAGCGATGCAGCCGACCAAGACCCGCGCCGACCTGTGGATGGATTTACTACTTGTGGCATTTCTGATCGGCTTCGATGTGGCCGCCCGCTTGCTACCGCATGCGCCGGGTGTCTGGCCGTTCGCAGCCAGCGCACTATTCGCCGGCCGGGTGCTACGAATCCCGGCGCTCGCTGTAATTGTACCGCTCGCCGCCGTGTTGCTAAGCAACGTCGCACTAGCGGGTGACGACTGGCGGGTCACGCTAGTCATCTGCCTCGCTATCACCCTGCCGGCATTCGGAGGAATGCTGGCCCGCCGCTGGCCGGGTGCAATTCCGGTGATTGTGGCGATGCTATCGTGTTCGCTGATTTTCTTTGCGACCACAAATTTCGCGGTTTGGGCTTTCAGCGGCATGTATCCGCTCACCTGGCAAGGCCTCGTGCAGTGCTATGTCGCAGCGCTCCCGTTCCTGGACAAGACTGTACTCGGCGACTTGTTCTGGACCGCGGTTCTGTTCGGCGGCGCCTGGCTGGCGCAGCACGTGCCGACCCTTTCACGGCGGCGCGCGCTCTAACGGAAATATCTCTGAATCCGATTCCAGAGGGTCTTAACGTGACCGGACAGATTGGCTGGCGACTCCGGTTCAGCCAACCTTAAGCCTACAGTCGTCACACGACCGCTGTCGACCTTGTGCGCGAGCAGTGCGATAGGGCCCAGTTCGACAATATCGCCCGTTTTCACCCGGCGCCGAAGCTGCTCGCTGAAAAAGTCGGCAAGCGCCACGTCGGTGTGATCGGCGGCAACCTGGAGCCCGTAGATTTCCGCCAGCGCGCCGAGTGTTGCGGTCCCGGGCACAAAGAAATCACCAAGCAGCACCGGATCGAGCGAAGTCGGTGCCGGCATCTTGACGAAAAAACGGTCGAGCGCCTGCGCCTTTTCCGGCGGTGCCAGAAGATAAATGTAGTCGCCCTCGCGCACCGGATGCGCTTCAGCGGGTGTGAGGATTTCCTCGTTGCGAATGACCAGCGTCGGTCGCGCCCAACTCGGGATCAGCCCGCGCCGCAAGAATGGGCTATTGGCGGGCACCGGATACCCGACGATCTCGCGTGCAAGCTGCCCAGGCAGATCGAGTTCGACACGGCGCGGAAGCGGATCGGCGCGAATAAATGAGATGTCGAGCTTGCGTGCGGCCAGCGCCACCGTCCAGCCCTGCACCAGCAACGACGATAGCACCACCACGAAAGCGACGTCGAAAAACAGATTGGCCCCGGGAACGCCGACCAGCAGCGGGATCGATGCGAGAAAGATGCCGACAGCACCACGCAGGCCAACCCAGGAAATGAACGCCACCTCACGCCACTGAAAATTGAATGGCGCCAGGCACAAGATCACCGCCACAGGCCGCGCGACCAACATCAGAACCAGCGCTACCGCCACGGACCCGAGCAGACTATCGGCCAGTCGATGCGGCCAGGCCAGCAGACCGAGCAAAACGAACATTACGATCTGCGCCAACCAGGTAATGGCATCGAGAAATACGACGACAGAATTGTGGGCACGCGTCTGTTTGTTGCCGACCACGAGGCCGGCGAGATAGACCGCTAGAAATCCCGACGCGTGCACCGCATTTGCAAAAGCAAAGATGACCAGCGCGCTTACTGCCACGAATGGCGCGTGCAGGCCTTGCGCCAGCGTGAGCCGGTTGAGCACCAGAGTGATGATTTGCCCACCGGCAAAGCCGATGATGCAGCCGAGGATGGCGTCGCGCAGGAACGTCACCAGAGCATGCGACCAGCTTTGATCGCCGACTAGCAGAATTTCTACCAGCAGCAAGGCGAGAAAAACCGCGAACGGATCGTTGGTGCCGGATTCCACCTCCAGCACAGCGCGCACGCGCGGGCGCAACCGCAACCCGCGCGCATTGATCAGGAAAAACACCGCCGCTGCGTCGGTCGACGCCACGACCGCCCCAATCAGTAGAGCCTGAACCCAGCCAATGCCAAGCACGAATTTCGCCACCGGCGCGGTGAGCAAGGTCGTAATCAGAACGCCGACGGTCGCCAGCGTCACCGCTGGTCCCAATACGTTGCGGAAACTGGCGAAACGCGTGCGCAGGCCGCCGTCGAACAGGATCAGTGCCAGCGCAATCGAGCCGACCGTATAGGCGACGCCGACATCATCGAACTTGATGCCTCCTGGCCCGCCCTCGCCCGCCAGAACGCCGACCAAAAGGAACACGAGCAGCAGCGGGGCGCCAAAACGCAGCGCAATCAGGCTCGACAAAATACCGGCGAGAACTAGCAGGCTGCCGAGCAATATGGCGAAGCTGACGGTGTCGAGCGAAGCCATCGTACGAATCTCCTCCCGCTATAGGAAGGTTTCGCCCGCGTAAGAGCAACGGGAAATCGGCCGCAGACAGGCCCGTACGTCGCTGCGAAAGCAGGGACCCAGCGAGTTCAAGCGGGATTCCCGATTGCGCGGGAATGAGCGGCTACCGGAGGTCGCCCGGAAAACGGCAATCAGTTTAAAAAGCCACCTTATCGCCACCCTTGAGCGAGAGGATTTCGCGCGCCTCATCCGGGTTTGCGATCTCCAGGCCGAGCCCTTCGAGAATCCTGCGCACATTGGTGACCTGCTGGGCGTTGGACTCGGCCAACTTGCCCGCACCGATCCAGAGCGAATCTTCCATGCCGACCCGTACATTTCCGCCCATGGCCGCGGCGATGGCAGCCACGCGCATCTGATTGGCACCCGCACCCAATACCGACCAATGATAGTTGTCACCGAGAAGACGATCGGCGGTGCGCTTCATCATCATGACATCCTCGGGATGCGGCCCAATGCCGCCAAGAATGCCGAACACCGACTGTACGAACAGCGGCGGCTTCACCAGCCCGCGATCGAGGAAGTGGCGCAGCGTATAGAGATGGCCGATATCGTAACACTCGATTTCAAACCGGGTGCCATTTCCAGCGCAGGTGGTAAGGATGTACTCGATGTCGGCGAAGGTATTCTTGAACATGCCGCCGCGCGAACGCTCCAGATAGGGCTCCTCCCACTCGTGTTTGAACTTGCCTTTGTAGCGCGGGATCATCGGGTAAAGGCCGAAGTTCATCGTCCCCATGTTGAGGGATGCTACTTCCGGTTTGAAAGTCGCCGCCGGACGAACGCGCTCTTCGGCTGTCATCGTCGGCGCACCACCCGTGGTGATATTCACCACCACGTTGGAACGCTGCTTGATCACTTTAAGAAACGGAGCAAAAGCCTCGGGCGTCTGATCGGGACGTCCGTCCTGCGGGTTGCGCGCATGCAGGTGCACGATGGCCGCACCTGCCTCGGCCGCCCCGATGGCGGCATCGGCAATCTCCTGGGCGGTTACCGGTAGATGCGGCGACATCGACGGCGTGTGAATAGACCCAGTAACAGCACAGGTAATAATGACTTTCCGCGACTTCGCCATGAGCTTTCCATCCCAGTGAAGTGAGTGTTGTTGAGTGGCAAATGGACTTCGCAGGCGATCCTAGAGTATCAGCCGGGCTGCCGTCACCCTGCTCTCTTTGAACCTTTTGGAGCCCATGGCCGCACCGGACAAAACGCATAAGCCGACAATGATCGTCGGCATCGTGTGCGGCACGCTCGCAGCCTTAGCCTGGGCAGCGGGCTTCGTGGTCGCGAAGCATGGCATCCAGGTCGGGTTTTCGCCAGCCGACCTTGCGTTTCATCGCTTCTTCTGGTCCGGCCTGCTGATGTTACCGCTGATTTTGCGCGAGGGCTTGCGCAAGCTCGGCGGTGTCGGCTGGGGACGCGGATTTGTGATGAGCATCTTGTCCGGGCCGCCGCAGTCGTTGCTCGCCTATAGCGGGTTCATTTTGGTGCCGCTCGGCCATGGCACCACAATCCAGCCGGCTTGCGCGGCGCTGTCGGGATTAATCCTGGCCTCGCTGGTGCTCCACGAAAAGCCGACCTTCCAACGCATCATTGGCGGCGCGATAATCATTGCCGGACTGTTCGTGTTTGGCGCTGAATCGTTCGCGACTAGCGGTAGTTATGGCGTCGGCGGCGACTTCTTGTTTGCCACCGCAGGATTGTTCTGGGCGACATTCGGGACGTTGCTTCGACTTTGGAATGTACCTGGCACGCGGGCAGTAATGGCGGTTGGCGCCGTTTCGGTGATCGTGTTTGCCCCAGTTTATTTTTTAATTTACGGCGTAAGCGCGCTGGAGCGACATAGCTTGCTCGAAAATCTTCTACAGGCCGTCGTGCAAGGCGGGCTCGCCGGATCGTTGCCGATTTATCTATTCGCACATGCCGTCATCGCGCTTGGCGGCGGCCGCGCGGCAACGTTCCCGGCTCTGGTGCCGGTGTTCAGTGTGGTGATCGGATTCCTCGCCCTCGGCATCGTTCCCAGTCTCGCGCAATTTGTCGGCATGCTGGTCGTGCTGCTGGGTTTCCAATTTACGCTGCGGCGCTAAACGCAACTACGCCTCCGGACCCGCGTATTTGCCCGCTGTTTCCGGGAACATGTTCTTGATGATTTTGAACTTAGAGATGTCGACGGTCGCGTCCATGTGCAGGAAGACGACCGCATCGCGCAAAACCTTTTCTATGCCAAAGTCAAGCATGACACCATTGCCACCGTGCAACTCAACAGCGTGTTGCGCGACCTTCATGATCTCTTCCGAGGCGAACATCTTGGCCATGTTGACCAGCGTTTCAGCTTCCGGGGCGTTGTCGTCAACCGCCTGCGAAGCGCGGTCGAGCAACGCGCGCACTGCCTCGATGCGGGTCGCCATGTCAGCAAGCCGCAGCGCCACCGCTTGATGCTTGATTAGGATGCGGCCGCCCTGCACGTAGTTCTGCACATAGTCTGCCGTTGCCTCAAATGCGCGCACGCCGACGCCAAGGTTCTTCGCCGCCTGGATAATCTTGCCAGG